>CAIOHW010000420.1 GCA_903858195.1 Oligoflexia bacterium
ATTCGGCAGTCGCGCAGGCCGTGGGCCCGGTCATCGACTGGGATATGGAGATGAAGGCCGTGCGCCTGATTCAGGCCTACCGCGAGTTTGGCCGCGTGCTCTCGGATCTTGACCCGCTCCACCCCGCTCCGAAGTCACATCCGCAGCTTGAGCTGCAGGCTTTTGGACTTTCGAACGCGGATCTGGTGCGGCCTTTTCTGGCTGCAAGCCTGATCGGACTGCCTGCCAAGTCCACGCTGGACCAGCTCGTCTCGAAGCTCCGCTCGATCTACTGCGGCACGATCGCATTTGAGCTCGAAGAAGTGAGCAACGCTCCGGCACGCGAGTGGCTTCGCTCGCGCATCGAACAGCAGGCCCTTCGAAAGCCCCTTTCGACCGAAGAAAAGAAACAGATCTTTCAGCGCCTCCTCGACAGCGAATCGCTCGAGCGCTTTCTTGGCCTCAAGTTCGTCGCAGCCAAGCGCTTCTCGATCGAAGGATCCGAAGCGCTCATCCCCGCGCTCGACGAAGTGATCGAAGTGGGCGCCGAACTCGGCCTGAAAGAGATCTCCATCGGCATGGCCCATCGTGGGCGCCTGAATGTTCTGGTGAACACCTTTGGCAAGAAGCCCGAGTACCTGTTCACGGAGTTCGAAGGAAACTACAAGATCGACCCCTCTGAGGGCGAAGGCGACGTGAAGTACCACAAGGGCTACTCGCGCGACGTGCTCTCGCGCTCAGGCAAGTCGGTGCACCTGTCGCTTGCCAACAATCCTTCCCATCTTGAGTTCGTGAACCCGGTCGTGACGGGAATCGTGCGAGCCAAGCAGGAGCTGATCGGTGACAAGGACCGAACCCAGGTGCTCCCCATCCTGATCCACGGTGACGCAGCCATGGCAGGCCAAGGGGTGGTGTATGAGACGATGAACTTTGCGGGTCTTGAGGGCTACGCCACGGGCGGAACGCTCCACATCGCCATCAACAACCAGGTCGGATTTACGACCGACCCCAAGGACTCGCGCACGACCCAGTACTGCACGGATGTGGCCAAGATGATGGACGCTCCGGTGTTTCACGTGAATGGCGATGACGCCGAAGCCGTGGTCGCGGTCTTTGCCCTGGCCATGGAGTATCGCCAGCGTTTCCACGCCGATGTGTTCATTGATCTGGTGAGCTACCGCAAGCATGGCCACAACGAAGGCGATGAGCCCTCGTTTACCCAGCCGCTGCTCTACAAGACGATCAAGGCGCATGCCTCGCCCCGCGAAGTGTATGGAAAGAGGCTTGCTGCAAGCGGCGTCATGACCGAGGCCGAGCAGACGGCAGCCGTCGACGCCGTCATGGCCAGGCTGAACTCGGCCCTCGAGATTGCCCGCAAGGACGCCCCCCATCCGCACGCCCAGACCTTGGAGGGCCGCTGGAAGGGACTCAGGCGCGGAACCGAAAAGGACATCTTGGAGAGCCAGCCCAGGACTTCGGTTGATGCAGCCACGCTGAAGTTCATCTCAGAAAAGCTCAACACCCTGCCTGCCGGCTTCAAGCCGCACTCCAAGCTTGCGCGCTTTTTTGAAACCCGGCTCAAAGCCGTGGTCGACGGCAAGGGGATTGACTGGGGTAACGGCGAGTCACTTGCGCACGGGTCACTCCTGCTCGAAGGCAATGGCATCCGCATCTCGGGTCAGGACGCCGAGCGCGGAACCTTCACCCATCGCCATGCGTGCGTGAGTGATTTCGAGACCGGGCAAAAGATCTGCCTGCTCAACTCCATTAAGCCCGGCTCACAGGGCAGGCTCCAGATCCATAATTCGCACCTGTCTGAAACGGGCGTGCTCGGGTTTGAATACGGCTACTCGCTCACCGATCCGAGCTGCCTCACGATGTGGGAGGCGCAGTTTGGTGACTTCGCCAACGGCGCCCAGGTCATCATCGACCAGTTCATCGCAGCAGGCGAGAGCAAGTGGTCGCGCATGAGCGGGCTGGTGATGCTTCTCCCCCACGGCTACGAGGGCCAGGGCCCCGAGCACTCGAGCGCCAGGCTTGAGCGCTTCTTGCAGCTCTCGGGTCGCGGCAACTGGACGGTCTGCAACTTCACGACTCCGGCGCAGCTTTTTCATGCCCTGAGGCGCCAGGTGAAGTGGGACTTCAGAAAGCCCCTGATCGTCATGACACCGAAGTCGCTTCTGCGCCATCCGATGGCGATCTCTTCGATCGAGGAGTTCACCAGCGGTGGCTTTAACGAAGTGCTCAACGACCCTCAGGCCGGCGATGCGGGCTGGGCCAAGCAAGTCGAGCGCGTGATTCTTTGCAGTGGCAAGGTCTACTACGACCTGCTTGCAGATCGTCAGAACCAGAAGCGCAGCGACACCGCGCTCGTTCGAATTGAACAGCTCTACCCGTGGCCTGCGGCTTCGCTGGAGGCAATCAAAAAGACCTACCCCGCCGCCAAGGACTGGGTGTGGTGCCAGGAAGAGCCCAACAACATGGGAGCCTGGTGGTACGTCACTCAGCAGGCTTTTGCGCAGTCTCAGAAGATTCGTTACGCAGGCCGCCCCTGGTCCTGCTCGCCTGCAGCGGGCTCGCCCAAGACCCACGAAGCAGAACAGAAAGCACTCATCAGCCAGGCCTTTAAGGGATAATCCCAGGGATCATTTATGAAGCACGCAATCAAAGCTCCAAGCGTTGGCGAATCCATCACCGAAGTGAGCATCCTCAAGTGGCGCAAGGCAAACGGCGAGGCCGTAAAGAACGGCGAAGTCGTGCTTGAGATCGAATCCGACAAGGCGACGGTCGAAGTCGCAGCCGAGGCCACCGGTGCCCTGATCATCACCAAGCCAGCCGGTGAGCGCATCCCCGTGGGTGCCGTGATCGGCGAGATCGATGACTCGGTTGCAGGAACGGCAGCCGCCGAGGCACCCAAGGCAGCTGCCCCTGCTGCCGCCCCCGCTGCGCCCAAGTCCAACGGCAACGGAAGCGGGAACGGTCATCGGCCTTCAGGCCCGAGCCCCTCAGGCCCTGCACTCTCTGCTCAGATGGCAGGACCTGGCACGGCACCTGTGCGCGGACATACAGTCACGGCAAGCCCCACGGTGGCGCGCGCACCAGCGCCAACTCCTGCTCCGACACCTGCCGTCCCAACGGGACCGCAGTATGTTGACCAGCCCGGAGACCGGCGCGTTCCGATGTCGATGCTCCGCCAGCGCATCGCTGAGCGCCTCAAGTCCGCCCAGAACACGGCAGCAATCCTTTCGACCTTCAACGAAGTCGACATGAAGCCCGTCATGGACCTTCGCAACCAGCACAAGGATGCGTTCAAGGCCAAGCACGGAGTGGCGCTTTCGTTCATGTCGTTTTTCACGCGCGCATCGGTCGAGGCGCTCAAGCTCATCCCCGAGGTCAATGCCTCGATGGACGGAAGAGACGTCGTTTATCATGACTACATCGACATGGGCATTGCAGTGGGCACCGAGCGAGGCCTCGTCGTTCCGGTGATTCGCGGAGCTGACCAGCTCGACTTTGTCGGCATCGAAAAGAAGATGACCGAGATCGCCGGCAAGGCCCGTGACGGCAAGCTCACGATTGCCGATCTCACAGGTGGCACCTTCACCATTTCGAACGGTGGAACCTACGGTTCCCTGCTGTCGACTCCGATCCTGAACCCTCCGCAGAGCGGCATCCTCGGGATGCACAAGATCCAGGAGCGTCCGGTTGCAATCGAGGGCAAGGTCGAGATCCGCCCGATGATGTACCTCACGCTCTCGTATGATCACCGGATCATTGACGGAAAGGGCGCGGTCACCTTCCTCGTGCACCTGCGTGACTTCCTTGAGCACCCCGAAAAATTGAAATTCAGTTACTAAGGAACCCAAATGGAAACTCAGTTTGATCTCGTCGTGATTGGTGGCGGACCGGCTGGCTATGTTGCCGCCATTCGCGGAGCGCAACTGGGCCTCAAGACGGCCTGCATCGAGATGCGAAAGACCTTGGGCGGCACCTGCCTCAACGTGGGCTGCATTCCCTCCAAGGCGCTGCTTTCTTCGAGCGAGCACTTTCATCAGGCCAAGCACAAGTTCCAGAAGCACGGCATCATCGTGGGCGAGATCAAGCTCGACCTCGAGCAGATGATGAAGCGCAAGGACGCCGTCGTACGCCAGCTCACGAACGGCATCGCAGGCCTCTTTAAAAAGAACAGCGTCACCTCGATTCAGGGCAAGGGCAGGCTCGTGTCGAACACGGGTGGCGTCAAGACCATCCAGGTTTCAGGCGGCGATGCAGGCGACCAGACGGTCACCGCAAAGTACGTGATCCTCGCTACCGGAAGCGAGCCTGCTTCCCTTCCCTTCCTGCCGTTTGATGGCAAGACGGTCATCTCGTCGACCGAGGCGCTTGAGCTCACCGAAGTGCCCAAGCATCTCGTGGTGATCGGGGGCGGCGTCATTGGACTTGAGATGGGATCAGTGTGGGCGAGGCTGGGCTCGAAAGTCACCGTCATCGAATTCAACGACTGGATCGCAGGAGCCTCCGACCGCCAGGCCTCCGCAGAACTCCAGAAGGCGCTCATCAAGCAGGGCCTCGAGTTCAAACTTGCGCACAAGTGCCTCGGCGCCAAAAAGAATGGGTCTGGGATGCTTGTCGAAGCCGAAGACATGAAATCCGGCGCCAAGATCGCGCTTGAGTGCGACAAGATCCTCGTTTCGACCGGACGCAAACCCTACTCCGAGGGCCTGGGCCTGGAGGCGCTCGGCATCGAGCGCGACAAGATGGGGCGTGTGCCCGTGAGTGATCACTACGAGACGGCTTCCGAGGGCGTGTATGCCGTGGGCGACCTGATTGTCGGTGCGATGCTTGCCCACAAGGCCGAAGAAGAGGGTGTGGCCGCTGTCGAGACGATTGCAGCCCTTTCAAACAAGTGCACTCCGGGGCATGTGAACTACGAAGCCATTCCCAATGTCATCTACACCTGGCCGGAGCTCGCTTCAGTCGGAGCTTCTGAAGAAGAAGTCAAAGAGCGCAATATCCCCTACAAGGTCGGCACGTTTCCGTTCATGGCCAATGGGCGCGCAAAATCCATGGAAGAAAACGAGGGCATGGTCAAGATCATCGCCCACGGAACCTCAGACCGGGTGCTCGGCATCCACATCGTTGGACCGAACGCAGGCGATCTGATTGCCGAGGGCGTTGCGATGATGGAGTTTGGAGCCACGAGCGATGACATCGCCCGAAGCTCGCATGCCCACCCGACGCTTGCCGAAGTGATCAAGGAGGCTGCGATGGCCGTCTCCAAGCGCCAGATCCACCTCTAGCCCACCCTCGTCCCGAGTCCATGAGGCTCCATGCACTCTGACGGTGGGTCAGACCTCGATTGACTCAATCGATTGCCCGACCTAGCCTCTGGGCATGAAACTCAGCCCCATGCTCGTGGCATCGGTACTGATTGCCGCAACCTCCTGCGGCCCCGGAGACGCCCTCTTTCGCGCTTTTGTGAAGGTGGGGCAGATTGAAGTCGAGGCGCCCAAGACCGAAGGCAACGGAGTCTCGGCTCTCTTTGCGTGCGACACTCTCAAACGAGAAGACATCCAGATCGACATCGGGCTCATGAAGCTCGGTGAGTCGGGCATGCAGTCCATCCCCCGGCATCTGGTGATCCGGCCGGACCAAGCCGGATGGATTTACGAACCCACACGCAACGGAACGACCACGACAGGTGTGCGCATCCGCGGCTC
>CAIOHW010000421.1 GCA_903858195.1 Oligoflexia bacterium
CTCAGTGATCCACTTAGCAGGCGCAACCCTAGTGGCGCTGATTTCAAACCAATGGCTGTTCAAGGCCATAGCTAACCACCCCGGCCACATGCACCACGCGATCGACGCCCCTGACTGCGCGATTCAGACTTTCAGAATCCGAGAGGCTGCCCTCACGCACTTCGACTGCGAGGTCCTTGAGCCACGCCCTCGAGGAGCTTCCGCGAAGCAGCACCGCCACATCGCAGCCCCGCTCGGCCAGCAGCTCGGCGACATGACTCCCCACAAATCCGCTGGCTCCCGTGACAAGGATCTTCATGTGCTCTGTCCCTAACACGAGCCCCCCGGCCCTGACCAAAGCCTGACTTGAGCCCCCCGGGGCCGGGGGGTATCAGGGCGCCATGAAATCCGCTGTCCGCCTCGTTGTTGGTGCCTTGTTCTTGATCACCCTGGCCCCTCGCCTGGCCTCTCAGGCCCAGGCCGCAGGAGCAGGCCGGATGAGCGACGACCGGGGCGAAATCTCCTCCGAACAGGACTGCAAGGTGGACCTGCGGTACCGCGGTCCTCGCAACGCTCGCTACGCCGTCTCAGGTTCGCGCCGCGAGGGCACCCCTGCGCTCAAGCGCATCGCGGGGCTTTTGGATGCAGGCGCAAGCGCGCTTGGCCACCGCGATTCGCTGGGAATCCTGCGCTACAAGGAAGTGACCTCCGCTCAAGTCGCCCCCCGGGTGATGGAGCAGAAATGGGTGGGCGTGGGCGGCTGCGAAGGCCTCATCCGCGCGCTCTTGGTCGAAGTCTGCACCTACGACACCCAGAATGCCGCCTGCGAGACCCAGTGCCGATTTGACGGAAACGAAGGTTTCTGTCCTTAATCGGCCCTGAATGGCCAGTTCCCTCACCATCCTGGGCTGCGGCACCTCGACCGGGGTGCCGATCGTCGGCTGCCGCTGCAAGGTTTGCAAATCTCGAAACCCAAAAAACCGCAGGCTCCGCGCCTCGGTCTGGGTACAGTCCCGCGGCAAGAGCCTTTTGATCGACACGGCAACCGACCTTCGCAGCCAAGCCCTTCGGCACAAGATCTTCCATGTCGATGCCGTGCTCTACACCCACCCGCATGCCGACCATGTGGGCGGGATCGACGAACTCAGGACCTACAACTTCCTCCAAAAGACCGATCTGCCCGTGTACGGCAACGCGTGGACGATGGATGAGCTCACCTCCCGCTTCCCCTATATCTTCAGGCCGAGCGGTGTTGTGGAAGGGGGCGGCATTCCGCAGCTCATCCCCAATCTCATCAAAACCCAGCCCGGAAGCCCGGAAACCATCGAAATTGCTGGCATTCCAGTCACCCCCATCCCGGTCAGCCACGGCTCGCAGGAGTGCCTGGGCTTTAGATTCGACTCCGTTGCCTACGTCACGGATTGTAGCTATATACCCCCAAGCTCGTTTGATCGGCTTAAAGGGCTTTCCGTACTGGTCCTCGACTGCTTGAGGATTGAAAAGCACGGAACGCATTTTAATCTCGATCAGGCGCTCGAAACGGTCCGGCAGCTGCGCCCGAAGAAAGCCATTCTGACGCATCTTGGCCACGACTTTGACTATCAACCCTGGGTCAGGCGACTCGGTCGGGAGTTCAAGGGCTCCACCCAAGTCACGCTGGCCTACGACGGACTCACCGTCCGCTGGAGATGAACATGATCGTTGGCGTCCCGAAGGAAATTAAGAACAAGGAAAACCGCGTCGGAATGGTCGTGGCAGGCGTTCGCGCGCTGAGCCAGGCGGGCCACAAGGTGCTGATCCAGCACAACGCAGGCATGGGCGTGGGCATCAGCGATGATGACTATCGCAAGGCCGGTGCGACGATCATCGAGACCGCCAAAGAGGTCTACGACAAGTCCGACATGATCGTGAAGGTCAAGGAGCCGCTCCCCGAGGAGTACGCCCTGCTTCGCGAAAACCAGATCCTTTACACCTACCTGCACCTTGCCGCCGACGAGCGCCTGACCAAGGCCCTCATGGAGCGCAAGATCGTGGGTATCGCCTACGAAACCATCCAGCCCGCAGACGGCTCGCTCCCCCTGCTCGCTCCGATGTCGGCAGTCGCAGGCCGCATGGCCACCCAGATCGGCGCGACCTACCTCCAGCATGACCATGGCGGAAAGGGCATGCTGCTCGGTGGCGTGACCGGCGTGGACCGCGCCAGCGTCGTTGTGCTCGGCGGCGGTGTGGTCGGCATCAACTCAGCCAAGATGGCCGTGGGTCTCGGCGCCAAGGTCACGATCCTGGACGTGAACGTGCACCGCCTGGACTACCTCTCGGACATCTTCGGAAACGAGATCACCACCCTCTACTCGAATAGCGAGCAGATCGAGAAGGCCGTCACCTCGGCTGACCTCGTGATTGGAGCGATCCTCGTTCCAGGCGCCAAGGCTCCCAAGCTCGTCACCCGCGAGATGGTGTCGCGCATGCAGCCCGGCTCGGTCATCATCGACGTCGCAGTCGACCAGGGCGGCTCGGTCGAGACCTGCCGTCCGACCAGCCACGAGCACCCCACCTACACGGTCGACGGCGTGATCCACTACGCCGTGCCCAACATGCCGGGCGCAGTGCCACGCACCTCGACCTACGCGCTGACCAACGTGACGCTCAAGTACGCGCTCATGCTGGCCAACCTGGGCTGGAAGCAGGCCGTCTCCAAGGATGAGGCGCTGCTCAAGGGCGTCAATATTTTGAACGGCAAGGTGGCCTACAAGCAGGTCGCCGACGATCTGGGCCTCCCCTACGAGGCCGTGCGCGTCTAAGCCTCCCTCAATGACCCTTCAAAACCCCGGTGACCGCAAGGCGCCGGGGTTTTTGTTTTTTGTAGGCGGATGCACCGCCAGTTACACTGGTAGACATGTCAGAAAAAAAAGAGGAAGCCGCCGCCCCGGCCGCGCCTGCCGCACCCCGGGCAAAACCGCCTCTGGCGATGATCCTGCTGCTCTTGAATGCGCTGGCGACCCTGGGCGCCGTGGGCATGCTCGTTTATTCGCGAATCCTCTACAAGCGCCCGCCCATCACCGAGAGCGGAGAGGCGGAACGACTCAAAAAGAAGCTCGAAAAACCCAAGCCCAGCGGCCCTCCGGGAGCAGTGGTCTTCACCCCGGTCACGATCAACCTGGCGCCACCCGAGGCGGGCACCGGGAGCGAGAACAAGATTCACTATGCGACCCTGGCCTTCACCATCAGCACGGTCGACCAGAGTGCAGCACAGAAGCTCGAATCGATTCGTCCCCTGCTCCAGGATCGGATGATCTCGATGGTCTCAAAGCGCTCGTATCAGGAGCTCACGTCGGTGCAGGGGCGATTCCTGCTCCGCACGCAGCTTCGTGATGCCGCCAACCAGGTCGCCAAAGAAGCGCTGGCTGCCGACGTTTACTTCACCGAATTCGTGGTGCAGTAGGCCGCCTAGAAGCGCACTCCCACACCGAGCACCACTGCGAGTACCGTACCGGTATCGTTCTGGGTCGCTGATGCGTCGTTGAACTCGTAGAAAGCGCCGGGCAGGAAGATGCCCGTGTCAGCACGGAATTCAAGATTGTCATCCCACTGCATCGAGGCACCGAGATCGATCTCGGAACCGTAGGAGGAATCCTGTGCCACTCCGGAGGTGTTGGTTTCGACCGTGCGTGTCCACTGGTTGAAGTAGCTTCCGGTGGCTGCGGCCGTTTCGTTGGCGGTTGCCATGAGCCACGATCCGCGGAACTGCCACTTGCCGGTCGAGTACTGCCCGCCCAGCTGCAAGTAGTTGGCATTGGTGACGGGGCTGTAGAAGGCTTCGCTCGAGGTCGTGCTGGCGAGGTTCTGGAGCCCGTAACCGAAAAGGATGTTTCCGAGTCGGTAGTTGGGGTTAAAGAAGACGGCCGTGTAGCTGTCCGCTTCGTTCGGGGCCTGTCCGGGCACCCGGCCCGCCTTGAGTGAGAACTGCCACGAATCGCTCATTTCGTAGCGACCTTCGCCCGCCAGGGCAAAGCCGGTGTACTCGTCGCCTGCGACCACACCCTTCACAATCGGCGCCTCGACGGCGAGCTCGACCTTGCCGAGCTTCTTGCGGACGAAAAGGTCCCAAGTCGTGTAGTTGAAACCCCCGCTCGATGCGAGCGCGCCCGTGTAGACGGTGTTCTCCGTACGGCCGATGCGTCGGATGAAGTTCACTCCGCCGTCAAATCCTTCATCGAGGCTCTCGTACTTGAATGCCAGCGAGTAGTCCGATACCGCCTGCGAACCCGCGAGGCTGTTGCCAAAGCTGTACTTGGTGCTCGAAGGGATGACCGAGAAGGCGCCGAACTTCGAGACCATTCGGATCGTATCGCCGGTGGAGGCGTAGCGATCCCAGAGTCCGTTGCCGGCGTTCCAGACCACGCCAAGACCCCAGTCGATCGGGGCCCGGCCGGCCTGCAGATTGCCGACATCGGTCAGTACCTCAACCCAGTAGCGCTGCGCCGAGAAGTCGCCGCCACCCGAGAACGTCGAATCATAGGTGCGAAGATGCGTGGGCGAGGCCGCCCCCGTTCCGCCTGCGTCGCCAAAAAAGCCGCCGGAGGGCGTGCCCATCCAGAGTTCAGATCGGATGGAAATGTTGTCATTGACCAGCACCTTTGGC
>CAIOHW010000422.1 GCA_903858195.1 Oligoflexia bacterium
AGCCTCGGCTGCTTTTTCGGGGCCCTACGACCTATTCCAAGACCTGAAAGCCGATGGAACACTGGACCAGCGTTTTGCCGAGGCCCTCGACGGAAATGTCGTGCTCGGAGCCGAGCTTGCCGTGGCCGACTCTCGCCCCACCGAGTTTGAGGTCGCCATCGCGTTTGCACCCACCCCGGCTGCGGCCTATTCGACCGCGCTCTCGATTCTGCGAGCCGACTGGAAGGCCTCGCTCGAGAGCTTCTCGCGGGGCTGGCGGGCATACCAGTCCTCGGTTCGCGATCTCTCGGCCCAGTCGCTGGACGGCGGGGCGCGATTCAGGGCTTCGGTCGCCACGCTCAAGGCCATGGAAGACAAGCTCCACCCGGGTGCCGTCGTCGCGTCGCCTTCGATTCCGTGGGGCTTGCACCAGCGCGACGAAAATCGCAGGGGCGATCCGCGCTCCCGGCGCACCGGTGGCTACCACCTCGTTTGGCCGCGTGATCTGTACATGATGGCCACGACCTGGATGGCCATCGACGATTTCGAGTCGGCGCGGCAGGCTTTTTTCAGGCTAAAAATGATGCAGTACGGCCCGGGCTCCGGGCAGTGGGAGTACGGATCTCGACGCCGCGATCGTGATGGCTCGTTTGCCCAGAACATGTGGATCGACGGCACTCCCTACTGGCAGCAGCTCCAGCTCGACCAGACAGCGCTTCCCGTGGTGCTGGCCTACCGGCTCTGGCGCTCGGGCCATCTCTCGATCGATGAAATCGGCGACCTGTCGCTTCGCGCCTGTCACTTCATCGCCGAATTCGGTCCGTGGACGGCGCAGGAACGCTGGGAAGAAAACTTCGGTGCCTCGCCCTCGACGATTGCTGCCCAAATTGCGGCCTTGCGCGCGGGCGCCGCGCTTGCAGAAGCCTCTGGAGACCCCGCCTCTGCCGCGCGTTTTCGCTTGGTGGCGCAGGGATGGGACGGCAGGCCGGGCGACCATCTTGAGACCTGGACTTTCACGACCTCGGGCACCCACGGCAATGGCCGGTACTTCACGCGGATCGAAGGGGCCAAGAGCTTGGACCAGATCTGGAACCCCGAAGACGACGCACGCTTCTGGATTGCCAATGGAGGCCCGGAGTCCTCCGAGCGCGATGTGCTGGATGGCGGATTTTTAGAGCTCGTACGCCTCGGCGTGCGCAGCGCGCTTTCGACCTCGGTCGTCGACAGCCTGCCCGAATACGACTCCCTGCTCGGAGTCGACGTCCCGGGCCGGGGCATGGGCTACTACCGCTACACCGATGACCGCTACGGCTATGACGAACGCACAGGCGAGCGCAGTCGCGGCATGCTCTGGCCACTCCTGACCGGAGAACGCGGACATTATGCACTCGCTGCCGCCAAGGAAGTGTCAAGCCCGCGTGCCGACCTCGATCAAGCCGTGATTCCCTACCTTTCGGCCATGGAGGCCTTTGCCACGCCTTCGTTCATGATGCCTGAGCAGGTCATGGACCGAGGCCCTGATGCCGGACTTCCCACCGGAGCTGCGACCCCGCTGGGCTGGGCGCACGCCGAGTACCTGAAGCTCCTTCGCTCGCGCGAGGAGGGTGAGGTCTTTGATCGGATGCTCCTGCCCGATCCCGATGGTGTTTGAGCGAGCACGTCAACTTTGAGGCGAGGTGCGCTCCGCCACAACAACTAGGCAAGTTCTGTCCGTTGCGCTTGACCCAAATTTTGCCGCATCTTAGAAGTGTAGCCAAAATCGCTGAAACCTAACGATTTTTACTCTTTCTGGGAGATTCGCCCCGTGCTCTCGAACGGATTCAAGTTCACCTACCTCGCAGCCTCCAACGCGGACTACATCGACCAACAATTCGAAATCTATTTGAAGGATCCCAGCCGAGTGGAGCCGAGCTTTCGCGCGCTCTTCGAGGGCATGGAACTCGGCCATGAGTTCGCCTCGCGCGAGTTCGCAGATCAGGCACCCCAGGCCGCCTTCGA
>CAIOHW010000423.1 GCA_903858195.1 Oligoflexia bacterium
GAGTCGAGGATCCGGAGGGCCGTGAGGTTCCCATCGCGGTCAAAGAGCACGGCCACCCGCGTGGTGTAGCTGCCCGGTGAGGGGCGGAGCTGCCGCGAGTCGCCGATGCGCCCCTGCCAGATGGGTGCGATCGAGTGGTAGAGCCTCGAATAGAAGGAGTAGTAAACGCTTTGCTTGGTATTGAGGAGCGTCTCGCCACCCATCGGGATCCGATCGTCGTCGATACTGGAGGGGGAACCTGATCTTCCAGAATCCCCGGCCCGGAGCTCCTCCCTGGGCGAAAACTTTCCAGAGAGGCGACCGAGATCCCTAAGAGCACCCAGGCTTGCCAGTCCGCCTGCACGAGCGATATCCGGCCGTGCGCGTGACTCACGCAACACGGATTGGTTGCGGTCAGAGAGGGCGGTGGCGGTCTTGGGCTCCGGGGCATCCCGGTGGGGACGATCCTGCACCAGGAGCGGCATCGAGCGGGCGGGCTCGGTCTCGACGTACAGGGTCGAGGCAGTATTCTGCGGCTGTCCGTCCCGGGGCGCATCGAGCAGCCCGAGCAGCAGGAAAAGTCCGAGATGGAGGAGGGCTGCCAGTCCCAGAGAGGCATGCATGTTCCTTACGGAACTCATGAAGTGATCCAATCCCAGCGGCCGGCAAAGATCAAGCGGGCGCAAAGGATCGCAGGTACGCCGGCTTAGGCCGATTTACTCTCGGGATCAGGGACTCCGCCCGCCTTCAGCTCCTCGATGCGGCGATCCCGTTCTTTGAGCTCCTTTTCGAGCCAGAGGATGCGGGCTGTCGTCGACCGGGAAGGGTCGTCCGTCATCTGTAGAATGGGCTGGACCCTGGGCTGGTCGGGGCTGAGCTTGGCGAGCTCCGCCATCTGCCTCTGGGTGATCGGGTCCACCCAGATGGTGCGGGCCTCGGCCGGGCGATGGCGAGCGGGCGCCGATTTGAGCAGGCCTGCCACGACTTCAATCTCACTTTGTTCCACCACCGGGTGCACGCGCACGAAGTCGGCGTTCTGGATCAGGATCTGTCGGAAGTCTTCGGTCCGGTCGGCATCGGGCCAGAAGTCCTGAAGCACGGATCGCGGAGTGTTGGGCGACTGCTTGTAGCAGAGCCTGAGGGCAAGCACCTCGCCATCGTGCGTGAGCTGCAGATGGGCCTGAATCTTCTGGGCGTGCAGCTCCCCGAGCCAGCCGCCGCGGGTGAGCGCCCGCGTCCGTTCAAAAGCGAGGTTCCAAAGCGCAAGCGTGATCATTTCGAGCGGCTGCACCCGTTCGCGCCAGGGGGCGTGGGAAAGAACATCCAATGAGAGGAGCCCATCGAGGACGGGGCCGGGGCCTTCGGCACCGAGCCAGTCGTGGATGAAGATGGGGGTGCTGTTCTGGACCAGGGGCTCGATGCCCGAGCGCAGCTTTTCGTTGAGCAGGGATCGAACGACGCGCCACCTCTCGCTCAGGCTGGTGTGGACAAAGTCGAGCAGGATCAGGCGCTGGTAGTCGTTTGCGCTGCCGATCTCACGCCAGTCGAGCGGTTGCGAAAAGTATCCGGCACAGGTCGGCCCCGAACTGCGGGCGATTCCGAAGAATCCCTCGACTCGCGACCACTTGAGATAGAGGTTCCAGGGCAGCAGGACGAGATCGGGCTTGAGCGTCTCCAGATGTTTCAGGAGATCGTCCTCAGTCGTGGCCTCCGGTAGGACCTTGACGGGACCCAGGGTGCGCAAGATAGCCCAGGTGCGAAGCAGTCCCTGGGATCGCTCGCGGCCCAGATGGCGCTCCGGCAGCGCGAGGATGGAGAGGTTCCCCATCTTTGAAATCCTGCGCTGCACTCCGTTATTCGAGTCCACGAATGCTTATCGGAGGTTTTGGCTTCACTATTGAGAGCCCTTTCGGAGTATGACAGAAAGACGAAATCATGAATCGAATCGA
>CAIOHW010000424.1 GCA_903858195.1 Oligoflexia bacterium
CAGCGCCTGGTGCGCACCGAAGACCTCAAGGGGCGCAAGGCGGCCGTGCTCGTGGGCTCCGATCTCACACAAGAAGAGGGCAGACTTGCCCAGGAGTTTGCGCAGAAGATGCTGGGCGGCGCGACTGTCCTCCATTTTGGAACGCCAGGGATTGAGAAGTCCTCTGACGACGCCGCCGCAGACGCCCTCTTGAAGCGCAAGAGCAAGACGGCCAACCTCCACGGCCTGGAGAAGCTTGGAATCCAGGGCTACTCCTCGCTCCCCGCAGGAACCCAGGCGGTGGTCGTGCTCGGCTCCGGCAGGGCCACCCTGCCCCGGCTCGAGGGTGTGCCGGTTTATGGCATCGGGGTTTTCAGGCGCAAGGATGCAGAGCGATTTGCCGCCGTCCTGCCTGGACAGGCCTTTGCCGAGAAAGATGGCACTGTCGTGAACTTCGAGGGCGTTGAGCAGAAGTTCCGTCGCGCAGTCGCCCCCCCCAGGGAGTGCAAGAGCCTCTCTGAGACCATGATGATGTGGTCCAATTACTGAGCCAGGAGACGAGACGATGTTCGAGTCAATTTCGCAGCTGGTTCAACAGGAGCCGGTCCTCGTTTCAAATGTGATCATGGTCGTGAAGTGCCTCATCGTGGGCGTCACGCTCCTTCAGGTCGTGCCGCTCATGGTGTGGGTGGAGCGCAGGGGCTCGGCGGTGATGCAGAATCGGCTGGGCCCGAACCGCATCGGCCCGCTCGGCCTGCTCCAGGGCATCGCCGACGCGCTCAAGATGCTCTTCAAGGAAGACATGCCCCCGGCGCACGTTGCGAAGTTCTACTATGTAGCTGCGCCGATCGTCTCGCTCATCCCGGCGTTCATGACGTTTGCCGTAATCCCGTTTGGAAGTTCCCTCTCGATCGGTGACATCACCATCCAGTTTCAGGTCGCGGACCTCAACGTGGGGCTCCTCTATATCTTCTCGGTGGCATCGCTCGGGGTATACGGAATCATCATGGCCGGATGGTCATCGAACAACAAATACTCCCTCCTCGGCTCGCTCCGAAGCACAGCGCAGATGATCAGCTATGAGCTCGCGCTCGGGCTGTCGGTTGTGGGCATCCTGATGGTGTTCTCGAGCGTGAGCCTCGGTGACATCGTTCGCCAACAGGGCGAGACGCTGATCCAGCTTGGCGGCATTGCCATCCCAAAGTGGGGAATCCTGCTGCAGCCCCTGGGTTTCATCATCTTTTTGACCTCGGCCTACGCCGAGACCAACCGCCTGCCGTTTGACTTGCCCGAGGGCGAGTCGGAGATCGTTGCCGGCTACCACCTTGAGTACGGCACGATGCAGTTCGGCGTCTTCATGATGGCCGAGTACATCAACATGGCAGTGGCGGCCGCCCTGACCACAACCCTCTTTTTTGGCGGCTGGCAGCTGCTTCCGGGCTTTGCCCTGCTTCAGTCCTGGCTCGTCGAACAGCTGGCGCTCTCGGGCTTTGGGGCGGACCTTCTTCGCGCCCTGCTCGAGATCGGGTCGTTCACGCTGAAGACGGTTTTCTTTTTGTGGCTCTACGTCTGGGTCCGTTGGACGATCCCGCGATTTCGCTATGACCAGCTCATGGACTTGGGCTGGAAGGTTATGCTTCCGCTTGCACTCGTCAACATCTTCGCCACCGGCGTGCTCATCTATTACGGAGTGATCTGACCCATGCTCGTCAAATCAAAGCCAGGGTTGTTTCAGCGGTTTTATTTCGTGGAGATCGTCAAGGGACTCTTCATGACCATGAAGCAGGCCTTGTTCGGCAAGACGGTTCACCTGCTCGGCAATGGCCGC
>CAIOHW010000425.1 GCA_903858195.1 Oligoflexia bacterium
GGCCGCTCCCGCATCGCATCGAGGGCAGGCGCGCAGGCGACCCTGCAGAGCTCGTGGCCGATTCGTCGCGCCTCATGCGGACGCTGGGCTGGAGACCGCGACACGATTCGCTCGAAACCATCTGCCGAAGCGCGCTCGACTGGGAGCGCTCCCGCCTCGCCCGCGCCGAAAAGTAAGAAGGCACGGCAGGCTTGCGCCCACCGTGCCCCCTTGAGGAGACAAACCAAACGACTCGTGCTTACAGGAAGTCCCAGCCGAGCATGAGCGCTGCAAGTGCGTTCTTGCCGCCGCTCTGGTCCTTCAGGCCGTAGTTGACAAGCCCGCGGACATTGATGCCCACGACCGGAATGCTGACCTTGGCGCCGGCGCTCACGCCGTAATCGCTGCCGCCTGCGTCTTCAAGCGACGTTGCGTAGTAACCGCCAAAGCCCACGTGCGCGCCCAGCACTCCCAGCGTGAAGTGCACCGGGATCTGCAGGGAGTTTGCAGTGGTGGTGGCATTCGTGACCGCATTGGTCGAGCTCGTGTGCGTGTAGAGCGCCATGGCTGCAATCGGGCCGAGCTCGGCTGCGAGACCGGCTGAGTAGCCCACGCCGCCCGAGACATCCTGAGCGACGACTGCTGGCTGCGAGCTGATGTTGAAGTTGGGGCCGCCCACCACGCCCACACCAATGAACGGCAGGGCGAGGGCGTTGGACGAAACCGAAATGGCTGCAAGGCCCACCAGGGCCAGAATCTTCTTATTCATGTACTTCCTCCGTGAACCCCTAGTTTCAACCCGGAGCAGCAGGAATGAAAGAGTCAAGATACTGACAGCTGCTGGAGTGCAACCAGTCGTGCATAGGTGCCTTGGGCTGCCATGAGCTCGTCGTGCATGCCGCACTCCACCCGCTCGCCCTGATGGAGCACCACGATCAGATCGCAGTCCCGCACCGTCGAGAGCCGATGAGCCACCAGAATCTGGGTCCGGCCACCGGCGGTGCGTGAAAGTTCGCAGGCAAGCTCGGCTTCAGTACGCGAGTCGACATTGGAAGTCGCCTCATCGAGAATCCAGAGATCGGGATCGGCCGCCTGTGCCCGCAGGAAGGCGATCCGCTGCCGCTCGCCCATGGACAGGTTGATGCCCCGCTCATAGAGCTCGCCCGGTTCTCTGAACCCCTTGGTCAAGTGATCCGCATGAACCCCATCCCGAAACAAGGTGACGTTTTCGGCAATCGAGCCCGAGAACAGAAATACCTCCTGCTGGATCATGCCGATACGCGATCGAAGCGCACGGCGATCCCAGTCGCGAATCTCACGCCCGTCGATCCAGATGCGGCCCTTCTGCGGTTCGTAGAAGCGCAGGAGCAGGCTGATCAGCGTCGACTTGCCGGCGCCAGTGTGGCCCACCACGCCCACCCGCATGCCGGGCCGGATGTGCAGCGAAAAGTCGCGCAGCACCCAGTGCGTGCTCTCGTAGGCAAACGACACATTCTCAAATCGAATCTCGCCCTGGATCCGGGCGGGAGGATTCAGGCTCTCGAGCGCATGCACCTCGGTCGGCCAATCGAGGATTGAAAAGATTCGCTCGGCAGACGCCATGCCGCTCAAAAAAAGATTCCACTTGTCCGCAATTTCACGAATGGGCTGAAAGAGAGTCATCACATACGCAAAAAAGGCGACGAGCACGCCCGGCGCAAGGCCGCCTGCCCCGGCAGGGGCCAAAGCACGCCTGCCGCCGTAGGCAATCACGGCGGCCATGGCGATGCCTGTGGCAAGAGTGATCGAAGGCTGAAAAAGCGCGAACACCCGGACCGACCCGATCTGCGCCTGAGCGTAGCTCTCGTTGATCGCACCGAGCCGATCGAGCTGGCGGCGCTCGCGCCCGAAGAGCTGCACCACGCGAATCCCCATGATGTTCTCGGCAAGGCTTGCATTGAAGGCCGAAAGGCGCGACCGGGCCTCGCGGTAGGCAAGTCTGAGCCTCCCACTAAAGTGCACCGAGACTGCAATGAGAACCGGAAAGACGGCAAGAGAGGCGGCTGCGATCCGCCAGTCGAGCCAGAAAAGCCAGCCGATGATGCCGATCACGGTGAGGATGTTGGCCAGAATCGTGACAAACCCGGCCGAGAACATCTCTGCAAGCGATCCGATATCATTGGTTACGCGAGTGACGAGCCTTCCTGCCGGATTTCGATCAAAGGTCGACACCGGGAGTCGCTGCAGGTGCGAAAGAAGCTCAAGCCTCAGGTCCTGCATGGCCCTCTGGCCAAGCAGCGTGAAGATCAGGCTCTGACC
>CAIOHW010000426.1 GCA_903858195.1 Oligoflexia bacterium
ATCCAGCAGAGCTTTAGGATTCGGGCCCAGATCGGTGGCGTGAACACGGCAAACGACATCTACCAGTACTTCAGCGGAATCGGCGGCGGAGCGCTGGCGGACTTCAACGAGGCGCTCGAGCTGCTCTCCCAGGTCAACACCTCGACGTTTCAGGAAGTGCTCAAGTCCCGCGGCTACACGCCGCTCCAGGACCGCGACCAATCCGGCATCGGAGACCTGATCATCGGCGGGCGCTATCGCTGGGGCGAGCTGGATCTCGCTGCCAGAAGCGGGCTCGGAGGCCGCTTCACGGGTGCACTCGAAGGCAGGACGACCCTTCCCACCGGAAGGCTGGCCAGTCCCGACGAACTAGCAGGCCTTGACTTCGGATCGGGTGCGGTGAGCTTCCTGATCGGCCACAACAGCTCCTACCGTTTTGACGGCCCCGAGGCCCCACGCCCCCTCCAGCGCTTCACCCTCTTTCACAACATTTCCTACACGCAAAACCTTCCCTACCAACGCACGCGCCGGATCCGGTCGGGGCCCGGAGACTTCCTGCCAAACGAGGACACCAAGGAGCCGGTCACGATCGCACTCGGAAGCTCCTGGCTCCAGAACTTCGGCCTCGACTTCGTGGTCAACCCCACGCTGACTTTTTCAGCCCAGCTCGACTGGCTGATTCGCAACAAGAACGTCTTTCTGACGGCCGAGCCCGACACCAGCCGGGCAGACTACCTGGCAGCGGGCAGCGAGGGAAACCTCCGCTCGCTGCAGCTCAGGCTCAATGCCTCGAGCATCGGGTCGTTCCTCAGGGGCGGGATGCCCATCCCGGGCGACCTGAGCCTGACCTGGAACCAACCTCTGGCCGGAAGAAACCAGATCCTGACCCCCTTTGGCCTTGCGGAGCTTGCGCTCTACTTTTGAGGGCGGTAAGTCCTTGGCAACATGAACACCCACGCGTCCGCCCCGGCCTTGAGCCGGCTCCTGCTTGGAAGAACCCGCATCGTTGCCGCCTGGATCTTCGGATTCATTCTCGTCTTCACTGCAAGGGAGTACCCGAATTGGCCGGGAATCGTTCTCTGCGCCGTGGGTGCAAGCCTTCGGTATTGGGCAAGCGGCTTTTTGCGCAAGGACTCACGGCCTGCAGTGGGAGGCCCCTACGCCTGGGTGCGCAACCCCCTCTACCTCGGCACCTACCTCATGGCGCTGGGAGCAACCCTTGCCATTGAAAACTGGCTTCTGCTTGCATTGGTCACAGTGGTGTTTGCCGTCACCTACCACTTCGTGATTCTCGACGAAGAAGTGAAACTTCGCGAAATCTTCGGCGCCCCCTACCAAACCTACTGTGCGCTCGTGCCCCGGTTCTTTCCGCGCCCCTGGCCGGCCACCTCCGAATCGCTCATGGAAGTGAACCCTGACCGCTCCCATCACCGCTTTTCGCCGGAGCTTGCCGGCAAGAACAAGGCATTCGAAGCCTACGCCACATTTGCAGTGATCATCGCAGGCATCGTGGCGCTGGCCTTCACTTGGAAGACATGGCTCTCCTGAGCCCCGCTCTTCGTCGCGGATGCGCTGCCACACTCAGCGCCGCAGCCATCACGCTGGGCGTCTTCACCGGCGCCTGCACGAAGGAGGTTCCCGCTTCGCGATTCGAACTGGGAAAGCCCGCCTTCAAGCTCAACCCCGAGAGCGTGGTGGAGCTTTCCGTTTCCCAGAACGATCCGGCCACCGGCACCCGCTGGAGTGCGCGCTTTGAAAAATCCTCGGGCCACTGGCGGATCACCTCCGGACCGGAAGGCGTGAGCCTGACCGACCGCCTAGCCGACTCAGGGTTCATCCTGCACCTGCTCGACACACTGAAGACCCTGCGCGTTTCCTCGCGGATCGAAACCTCAGGATCGGATCTGCGCTCTCGCCTTGGCCTTGCGCCCCCGACGTGGTGGCTGCGGTGGCGTGAGAGCTCCAGCAGCGTCTCCGATGAAATCAGCCTGGGCTCCCACCCAGACCCCTTCCGGGTGAACGCCGAGAGCACAGGAGAATTCGTCACCGTCGAAGGGGCGGCGCTCAAGATGCTTGAACACATCAGGGATTTTCGCACGCTCCGTCACCACAAACTCATGACTTGGACCTTGGACGACGCCGATCGCATCGAGATCCGCTGGAGCGACTCAAAGGGAAGCCGGCAGCTTCAGGCCGAGAGGATCTCGGCTGAGTGGGCTGTGCCAGGCGGCGCCAGACTTTCGGACCCAGCCCAGATCCAGATCGAGCGACTCTCCATGCTGGAGATCGCACAGTTCGAAGAAGCCGGCTTCGATCGCCCCTGGGTGACCGTCATCTGGAAGAATCGCCACAACGAAGAACTCAGGATCGAGATCGACTCGTTGCTGCGAGCCCGCAGCTCCGGACGCCCGGGAGCGATCTTCAGACTTCCGGAGGAAGCCAGGGCGACCCTACTCCCCCGTCACTTTGGGATCCGCACTCGACAGTGAGCGGATCCACTCGGCACTGACCTGCGACCAATCCACAACCACCCCCGAAGCACGGGCAAGCCAGGGCGAGTGGTCCGCCATGGATCGGCAGTGACGGACGGCAACGACCCGGATGCCTGCGGCAATGGCCGAGGCCATCCCCGCTTCAGAATCTTCGAAAACAAGCGCCTGACCGGGCAAAAGCCCCATGCGCGAAAGAGCGGCCAGATACCCATCGGGTGCCGGCTTGCTTTGCGGATAGTCCTCCGCACCCAGGTAAAAAGACACACACCCAGCGACTCCCAGGCCCTCGAGCGCAAGCCCGATCTCCTCGCGAAACGATCCTGAGACCACGGCAAGCCTGAAATGCGAAGACAGTTCACGGATCGCCCGCGCAGCACCCGGAACCTCGGAAACATCCGTCCTGAGCTTCTCGCGGTAAACAGCGAGCACCTCAGAGAGCAAACCCGCACGCTCTCGATCGCCCGATGGAACCAGACCCCGGGCTTCGAGCAGATCCAGCGCCGAGTGCCAGGTGCGGCCCACCACCAGATCGGCATCAGCGGCACGAATCTGCCGCCCCTGCCTCGCGAGCGCGTCCATGAGCGCCCGGGCGGCCACCGGCTCGGAATGAATCAAGGTGCCATCAAGATCAAGCAGCAGTGCCTGGAGCATGCGCCCCAGCGTACTGGCGCATGCGTTGCACCACCAGATGAAAACGAAAGGATTTGAACATGCTCAAAGACATCATCAGGCCCTCGCTCCACGCAGTCGGCCATCAGACGCCCGTCAGGGAGGTTGCTCGCATCATGAAGGACAGCGATGTGGGCTGTGTACTCGTGCAGAACCCAAACGGCATCGCGATCGGCATCATCACCGACCGGGACCTCGTTCTTCGCTGCCTGGCAAACGGACTCTCGGCCGACAAGGCCCGGGCTCAGGAGGTCATGACTGCAGCGGTGACCACAGTGCGAGAGGATTCAGGCCTCTTTGACTGCATCCGGACCATGCACGATGCACGAGTCAGGCGCCTCCCGGTGGTCGATTCCAACGGAAAACCTGTGGGCATCATCTCATTTGGAGATCTTCTGGGGATATTGAGCAAGGAATTCGGCTCACTCGTTGAAAATTGCACGCATCCGCTCGAGACCGGAAAATCAGCCAAAAAAGGCTTCGCGGCGTAGAACTTCGAACGCACTCGGTTCGCGATGACGAAAAAAAGCGCATTTTTTGAGATTTTTTGTTGCACGCGCAAAAAATCACTCCTACAAAATTTACTCAGGAGACCAAACAAATGGCTAAGAAAAAGACGAAGTATTCGTTCATCAACGACTTCCACGCTCACGTGCTCAAGACCGCGTCTGTCACCCGCAAGGGCGAAATTCGCATCAAGCGCACTGATCTCAAGAACGCTCTTGAGACCTGCCTCACCAACGGCGCCAAGGCTGCCGCTGGCGGCGAGCGCGTGCGTTTCCCCGTGATCGGCACCCTGATCCGCAAGGAAGTCAAGGCTCGCAAGGCCGGCAAGGGCGTGAACCCCTTCACCGGTGAGCCGATGGAAATCAAGGCCCGCCCGGCTACCAAGAAGCCCCGCTGGTCCTTCCCCCGCTCCCTCAAGGAAACCTTCGCCAACAAGAAGTTCTGGTAAGGTTGAGGGGCGGCTGACCTGCCGCTTTTCTCGAAACGGCGTCTCCCTTACGGGAGGCGCCGTTTTTTTTTGAGCCGTGTCGACATCGACACACCACGCTCTCTCGGAGGGTCAACTTTTTCCCGCAAAAAGCCGAAAAGCAGGAATGAAACTGCGCTTTCCAGCGCTCATCCTGCTCCTTCTTGCCGGCACGGCCGCGGCAGGTGCAGCCACACCCCAGGACATATCCGAAGACGGGGCCATCCTGCGCTCCTGCATGCATGATCTCGTGGCGGCCTCCTGCGTGGGGTCCGCACCCGAACCCGATGGCCTGCGCCGGGCGATCGCAAGCCACCCGAAGGTTCTCCAGTGGATCCTTGAGGGACGTGACCTCGACCCGATCCTCGAGGCGGCAGACCTGAAGCAGTCGATCGGCGGGGGCCTCGGAATTCCGGCCAACCTCCGCACCCAGCTCCAGGCAAGTCCGCTTGCCGCAAGCCTCGCGGGCCAGATCCCGCAGTCGAGCTTCGAGGAGCGGATGCAGATGCTGGCACGACTGCCCGATGCCGAGTTCATCACGATGGGAGGCAGGATCCGGACGGATGTGGATGCTCTGGATCTCTCCAAGACCGAGGCCGTGCGCATGCTCTCTGAACCGCGCACTTCACTTGGAATCACCGACGAGACGCTGGCAGGCCTGCTCGAAAAGGTGCTGCCCCGCTACTTTGCCGATATCGACCGTATCGACAAGACCACGCTTGTACTGGGACAGCTCAAGCTGCGTCCCGGAGCGGCACAGGCCGATCAGCTCGGCGCCCTGCTCATGGGCTCCGGCCCCTGCCTTCAAAAGCTCTTCCAGCTCGTCGGAAAGGACGTCCAGCGCCCCGACCTCGCGCAGACCATGCAGGCCCTCCAAAACGACATCAAACCCTTTGGATTTGATGAATTCAGGCGAGCAGTCGAGAAGGCTTCGGGCCGCACTCTCGAGGAGAGCTTTGCATCGGTCGATCCCACCCCGCTAGCTGCCGCCTCCGTGGGCCAGGTCCATCGCGGAGTGCTCAAGGACGGCTCAGCCGTCGCCATCAAGGTGCGACGCCCGGGCCTCGGCATCCGCGCCGAGCGAGAAATCAGGGGCCTGCGTGCGGCTGCCAGCAGTGAGCCCATGGCCCTCGAACTTCTGACCCGGGTTGGCAAAACCGTGATGGAAGAGATGGATTTCAGAAATGAAGCCCGTAACCTCGAAGAGGGGCTCAGGTACGTGGATCCGAGCCGGGGGATCTGGATTGCCGGGCGAATGGAGGCAGTGCCGGTTGCCGAGGACCTGCTCGTGAGTCGGCTGGCCTCGGGGGCAAAGCTCTCGAAGTTCGACCCCACCGACCTCGGACAGGTGGCCGTGCGGGCAAGGGCCATCGAGAAGCTGCTCGACTCCTGGTTTGATGAGGCCATCTTCGGAAGCGGCTTTTTCCACGGGGACCTCCATCCGGGGAACATCTTCTTTAAAGAGAGCCTCGTCGATCCGGGCTTTGAACTCACCTTGATCGACTTTGGAAACGCCGGGCGGCTTTCACTCGATGAACGACGCGGATTTGTGCAGCTCGTTCTTGCCGCCCAGGGCGAAAGCCCCCTAAAGGTGCTTGATACCCTGCAATCGCTCGGAAAAGTGCCCGAAGCCCGCCGCCAGCTCATGCTCGCCGGAATTGAGCAGATCTTGAAAGATCCCGGCACAGTCGACGTCAGGCTTGACCGGATCCTTGTGCTTGCGCTTGAGAACGGTCTTGAGGTGCCTGGTGGCTTTGTCGCCTTCAACCGCGGACGGGCCTTCCTCGAAAAAGAGCTCATCTCCCTCTCCAAGCTGCTCGGAAGGCTGGACACACGCGGACTGAACCGGATCCCCTCGGTCGAGAAAATCTACCGAAACCTCACGCTCAAGCGGGTCTCACGCTCGCTCGTGGGAGGGCTATTCATGCCCTCGATTCGAACCACACAGGTGGTCACCCCCGGCATGCTGGCAGGGGCGCTTGGCGACAAGCTCTCCCTGGCGGGACGCAGGCTGGGAGACACCTGCATGGAGGCCTCCAGGAGCCTCGCCGGAGAATCCGCCCCCCGCTAATTTCACCTTCAAAACAGCGGCGCATCAGAGTACTTTTGCGCCATGAAATGGGTCACCTTTGTCGCCTCTGATTCTCCCTCTCCCCGCATCGGCTGGCTCCTGCCGCAGGGTGCTGGCGCCACTCCCGACACGATCGCTGCACATTCCCAGCTCCCTGCGACGATGCTTGAGCTGGTTGAATCCGGCCTCGACCGGGCTCGTGAGCTTGCCTCGCGCCCGCCCGAAAAGACCTGGAAGCTCTCGGAAGTCCGCCTGCTCTCGCCGCTCCCACGGCCGACCTCCATGCGCGATGGCTATGCCTTTCGACAGCATGTCGAGGCGGCGCGCCGCAATCGCGGCGTCCCCATGATCGAGGAGTTCGATCACTTTCCCGTCTTTTACTTCACCAACCACCTTGCCGTCACAGGACCTGGCCCGGTGCAGGTCCAGCGCCTGGCGCTCGACAAGCTGGATTTCGAACTCGAGGCCGCGATCGTCATCGGCCCGCGTGGCAGGAACATCCCCGCCTCTCGGGCGGATGAGCACATTTTTGGCTACATGATCATGAATGACTGGTCGGCGCGCACTCTGCAGATGGACGAGATGAAGCTCTCGCTCGGGCCGGCCAAGGGCAAGGATTTTGCCACATCCCTTGGGCCATGGCTTGTGACCCGTGATGAACTCAGCCAGCACGCACAGGCTTCTTCGTCGGGCGAGCGACACCACTTGAAGATGCGGGCCTACGTCAACGGCAAGCAGGTCTCGTTTGGAAACCTGAAGGACATGACCTGGACCTTTGCCCAGATCATCGAGCGGGCGAGCTACGGTGTCGAGCTCCAGCCGGGTGAAGTGATCGGATCAGGCACGGTGGGTACGGGCTGCTTCCTGGAACTCAACGGCTCCAAGATCACTGACAATCAGTGGCTCAGGCCCGGAGATACGGTGGTGCTTGAGATCGACGCACTAGGGAGACTCGAAAACGTAATTGCCGAGGCCCCCGAAAGCGCAAGCAACCCGCCCAAATGAGCGGACTCAAGCTCTATCACTACTGGCGCTCGTCGAGCTCCTGGCGGGTGCGCTGGGCCTTGGATCTCAAGGGTGTGCCCGTGGAGCTCGTGCCGGTGAGTCTCCTGGACGGAGAGTCCGAGTCCCCCGGCCACGTCGCAAGGCATCCTCTCGGCTTCGTGCCGGTTCTTGAGACCTCGGAGGGCCTTCTCACCCAGAGCTCAGCCATCGCCCATTGGATCGACGAGACCTTTCCTGGGGCGCCTGCTCTTTTTCCCGAAGACACGTGGTCACACTGCAAGGTCCTGCAGCTTGCCGACATCATCTGCTCTGACACGCAGCCGGTTCAAAACCTCAACGTACTCCAGATGCATAGCCCCGATCCAGCTCGTCAAAAGGAATGGGCACGCCACTTCATCTCGCGCGGGCTTGCGGCCTATGAGGAGCTTGCCCGTCCCACTGCTGGAGAGTTCTCAGTCGGTGACTCGCTGAGCTGGGCGGATCTCTGCCTGATTCCCCAGCTCTACAACGCGGCCCGCTTTGATCTGTCGCTTTCCCAGTACCCGCTCCTTGCCCGGATTGCCGCCCGATGCGAAGCTCTTCCGAGCTACCTCTCGTCACACCCGAGCCGGCATGAGCCAAAGCCTTAAGATCAGAATCGGGGGAATGCATTGCTCTTCGTGCGTCTCGCGCGTCGAGCAAGCGCTGAAGCCGCTACCCGGGGTCAAGCAGGTTGAGATCCAGCTTTTGGACGGAAGCGGAAGGCTCGTGCTCGAGGGAGCTCCCGACTGGAACCTGCTTTCCGAGGCACTGAAGCCCGGGGGCTATTCGATCGAACCCGGATCGAATCCGAGGCCTGATGCGCCGGCTGTACCCGGTGCAAGCGACTGGGATTCGAAACTCGCTCCCGCACTCATCACCCTGCTCCTGGGCTCAGTACTCATGGCGGCGATGCACATCGTGCACGGAAGAGCGTTTTACTGGCTTGGACTGGTCGTGGGGACCACAGTGCAGCTGCTCTGGGGTCGGCCCTTTATTCAAGGCACATGGCGCTGGATCCGAGGTCATGGAGCCTCGATGGAGACGCTCGTGGGCCTGGGCTCGACGGCAGCACTGCTGCTCTCCGTGGCCTCGCCCTCGCACCCCTACTTCGAGGTTGCCGTCTTTCTGGTTGGCTTCGTGCGGCTCGGAAAATTCCTCGAATCCCGTGCGAGGCATCGTACCGGCGCATCGGTGCGCGCGCTTCTCTCGCTCTCCCCCCCACAGGCCCTCTTGCTTTCGGGCCCTGCGGTGAGCCCTGCTCTCCGAACAGTCGATGCCTCAACACTCGTGGCTGGCGATCTCATTCGAATCCTGCCGGGCGCGCGCATCCCAGCAGACGGAATCGTGGGTCAGGGCTCGTCTTCAGTCGATGAGTCCTGGCTATCGGGAGAGAGCCTGCCCGTCGAAAAGTCAGCGGGAATGCGGGTGCTTGCGGGATCAAGAAACGGTCTCGGAACGCTCGAAGTGACGGTCTCCACACCAGCAAGGATGAGCCTGCTTGCCCAGATCATCGAACGTGTCGAGCGGGCTCAGATGAGCAGGCCCCCCATCCAGAGGCTTGCCGATGAGGTGGCATCGCGCTTTGTTCCGGCGGTTCTCTGGGCCTCACTGCTGACGGCCATAGGGTGGCTTGCCTTTGGGGCAACTGTCTCAAGCGTCCTGCTTCACGCCGTATCGGTCCTGGTGATTGCCTGCCCTTGCGCACTGGGACTTGCGACACCTGCAGCACTCGTCGTCGGACTCGGTCGTGCCTCCCGGCAGGGCGTGCTTTTTAAGAGTGGTGCCGCCCTCGAGTCGCTTGCGCGGGCGCGAACCTTCGTTTTCGACAAGACGGGCACGCTCACCCAGGGAAAACCCACCCTCGAATCCTGCCTCGTGCTCAACTCCTCGCGGACCGAAGACCAATGGCTTTCAGTCGCCGCTTCCGTAGAAACGGGATCGGAGCACCCCCTTGCCCAGGCTTTTTTAAGGGCGTCGGCCGAGAGGTCGCTCAGGCTCGATGCGCCCCAGAAAGTCCAGGCCGTGCCGGGCCAGGGCGTTCGCGCGTCGCTCGGCGGTTCGTTCGTTCTGGCCGGAACGCAGGCATTTCTTCAGGAGCAGGGCATTGTGCTTCCGCCCCAAGCGATTGCCTACATCGACGAGCAGGCCTCCCGCGGCGCAACCTGTGTGGCTCTTGCAGCTGAGTTCGAGCCTGCCGCCATTTTTGCCTTCCGAGACCTCCCCAGGCCCGATGCAAGGGCACTCGTGGCCGAGCTCAAGGAGCTCGGAGCGAAGGTGCGGCTGCTCTCGGGCGATCGGAGGGCAACGGCCCTTTACGTAGCAAGTGAGCTTGGCATCCACAAAGAAAGCGTGGATGCCGAGGTTCTTCCCCACCAGAAGGAAGCCAGAGTCGCCATCCTTGAGGAGTCAGAAGGGCCCGTCGTGATGGTGGGAGATGGGATCAATGACGCTCCTTCGCTTGCACGGGCGTCAGTCTCGGTGAGCCTGCTTGGCGCCTCGGATGCCGCAATCGATGCGGCGCAGGTGATGCTCATGTCCGGGCGAATCTCGGACCTGGCGCGAGCAGTCGAAGTGGCGCGACTCACGCTCAGGGTGATCCGCCAGAACCTCGCAGCTTCGGCCCTCTACAACGTGCTCGGCATCCCCTTGGCGGCAGGGCTATTTGAATCGAGCCTTGGAATCGGAATGAGCCCCGCCTTGGCCGGCGCGGCGATGGCACTGAGCAGTGTGAGCGTGGTCACCAACAGCCTCAGGCTGAGGGCCTGACCCGGATGCCCTCCACTCCAAAGAAGGCCTTCAGCTTCGAGACCCTTGCCTGTACCGAGGGGCACACCCTTCGCGATCCTCTCACCCAGCAACCCATGCACTCAGCCATCGGCCCGACGACCGAGGCCATGCAGATCTACCTTGGGCCGCTCAAGATCGCCGACCGACTTTCCCGCCCGGGACCGCCTCTGGTGCTCTGGGATGTGGGCCTCGGCATTGCCGGTAATGCAGCGGCGGCGGTTTCACTTGAGGCCGGCGTGCGTGCCCTTGAAATTCATAGCTTTGAAAACGAGCTGGGCGGACTCGAGGCCGCCCTCGAGTCGATCGAGCGGTTTCCGCACCTCAGGCCCATCGAGTCGAACTGCCGGGAGCTCCTCAACTCGCAACAGACCCGGGTGGGTCCGCACCGCTGGCTCCTGCACCGAGGAAGTTTTTTGGACCGCATGGCGGATGCCCCTGCAGCAGAAGCCATTTTCTTTGATTTTTACTCCCCTCGCGTATGCGGCGCGCTCTGGAGCGTCCCTGTCATGCAGGCAATCAGGACACACTGCCCACAGACGGTGCTTGCCACCTACAGCGCGGCCACTCCCGTACGCCTTGCCCTGCTGCTTGCGGGCTGGTGGGTCGGACGCCCCGGCGGAGG
>CAIOHW010000427.1 GCA_903858195.1 Oligoflexia bacterium
ATCACAATCTTCGCAGGTTTTCTCGGGACTTCTTGAAACCGCCGTCAGAGTTGCTGACTCGCAGGGCCTCTCGCAGCAGGGCTACCGCACGGTGATCAATACGCGGGAGTGGGGTGGGCAGACGGTCCATCACCTGCACCTCCACCTGCTCGGAGGGCAGCCGCTTCGGGGAGGGTTTGCATGAAGCGCATTCTGCTGGCAGATGACGAACAGGACCTCCGCGAGATCCTCGCAGGCATGCTTGAGGATCACTTCGAGGTCATTCAGGCTGAGAACGGCAGGATTGCGCTCCAAAAGGCCATCGAGTTTGTTCCGGACCTGATCCTGCTCGATGTGACCATGCCCGAGATGAAGGGCACCGAGGTCTGCCAGAAGCTCAAGGCCCACCCCGCCACGCGGGCGATCCCGATCATCATGCTGACGGCGCATTCTGAAGTGCCGGATCGCGTGCAAGGGCTCCAGTTGGGTGCCGACGATTACGTCTGCAAGCCCTTTCATGCCGAGGAACTCAGGGCTCGAATCGATGCGCGTCTTCGGAGCACTCAAGTCCAGGCTGAGGCGGTTCAGGTACGGTCACTTGGAAATCTCAGTGTCGATCCAGCCACCCGTGAGGCCAAGGTGGGCGATCGCGACCTCAAGCTCACCGCGCTTGAGTGCGACTTGCTGCAGTATTTCATGGCCCGTGTGGACAAGGTGGTGCCACGCAAGGAGCTGCTCGGCGCATTGTGGCCTGATGCCATTGTCACGCACCGTACGGTAGACACCCATGTGGCCAACCTTCGAAAGAAGGTCGCGGGATTTGATCACGAATTTGAGTCGATCCATGGAACGGGCTACCGGCTCAGGTCCAAGGGCCAGGCTGAGTCGTGATCAGCTCGCTTCGTCGATCACGCCGCCCTTTTTAAATCTGCGTCCCTTGCCTGCGGACTTTCTTGCCTTGCGATAGCGATCGATCGCAATCGGCTTGGACGCTCCCGTGGCAGGGCGAACCCGGCTTTGGATGTCCACCCAGGAGGGGGCCGGCCCGGGACTGGGAGTGGGATTGGCATGGCCCTGCGGCAGCGGCGAAGGCGGGGGCGCGTCTGGGGAGACTGGCGTTTCTGGGCGCCAGGGCTGTTCGGGAAGCTCACGATTCGATGAGTCCGCGTTCATCTCTCCGCCGTGGGCGGGAGATACCTGAGCGGTTACCTGCACCATGGGGGTCAAACCCACCGGCCGGAGCACCGGAATACGCCTTCCTGCGGGTAGTTTTTTCGCCATCAGCGCCCGAGATGCGAAAACAACTTCCCAGCCTCTTTAGGTTACCGGAAAACGCCCCAGCGGAGGCAATTTATTCGGTGCGTTAAGACCCTGGAATAATTGAACCTTTTGAGGGATCCGTAAACATTGACCTTGGCACTCAGGAATGCTACCGGACAGCTTTAGAAGGTGCGTAAAGGAGTTCGCAGTGTCCATCGACCTATTCGAAAAGTGCCGTCAATTTGAAGACGCCAAGCGCATTCAGGCCGCAGGCG
>CAIOHW010000428.1 GCA_903858195.1 Oligoflexia bacterium
AGGTTCGCACTCAAGGATCCGACTGACGGCAGCGACGATCCAAGCATACGGGGAGAACCAGCCATGAGGAAGGCGGTCTTGAAGCATGGGATGGGAGGGATTCAGAAGGTCCAGACTCAAGGCTTTCACGACCGCCACGTGTTCATGAAAATCTCGAAACACATGAATCTCGGCACGGCGAAACCAAGCCATCCCCGGCAAAAAGACGAGGAAGGCCGCGACCGCCGCGAGGATGACGGAGTTTCGTTCAAGCACTCCCTTCCGATGCATTTTTGACACCACCATCATCACCCAGAGCTACCCAGCACGGCTCAGACATGCAAGAAGTCACTCGACCGAAGGAAAACCCGGATTGCCAGCACTCGTGAGGCGCAGTAGGCTCATCCCACATCAAAACCATTCAGGAGTGGAATCACCATGTACCGTGCACCTTCTTTGGAAAACCTCGAAATCGGTTCAAAATCCTCCGCCTCGGAGCGCCACCAGCTGATCCTGATGGCCAAAAAAGGCACGCTCCCCAAAGAGCTTGAGAAATCCCTCCCCGCCCACGTGCGGGAACACGCCGCAATCAAGGGAGACAAGGGCGCGAAACTCGTCCTCCACGGATCGCCCTCCAAAGTGTTCTACGGGATCGGAGCCCTCAAGGACCTCACCCCGCAGGATGCAGCCGAATACGCCGAAGCCTTGGGCCATGCCCTCAACGCCGAACAACTCGGCGAAGTCCATGTGACGTTTCCGGCCGAGCTCAAGGATAGAGATATCATCTCCAATTTCCTCAAGGGGCTGCTTCTCGCCAACTGGAAGTTTGATGAGCTCAAGACCAAACAGGACAACGGCAAGAAATCCGAACTCCGCAAAGTGAGTTTTGCAGGCGGTGCATCGGCTGAAATCACCAAGGCCGACGTCGCAAACCTGTCCTCGATCGCAACTGGTATCGCCTTTGCGCGCGAACTGATCGAGCTTCCTGGCAGCACCGCGACGCCGGAAGAATTCTGCGCCCGCGTCACCAAAGCCATCGATCCCAAACTCGTGAGCATCGAAATCTGGGACGAAAAACGCATCCGCAAGGAAGGCATGGGCCTTCTGGGCGCAGTCTCGCAGGGGTCGGTGATCCCGCCGCGCTTCCTGATCGTGCGCACCGGCAAGGACATGGCCGGCAAGAAACCCGCGCTCTATCTCGTCGGCAAGGGCGTGACCTTCGACACGGGCGGAATCAACCTCAAGACCGGAATCCCGTTCCGCGACCTCAAGGGCATGAAGGGTGATATGGCCGGAGCCGCTGCCGTCGTGGGTGCAGCCCTCGCCCTCACCCAGACCAAGCCGGGTCTCCCGGTCGTGGCCGTCGCCCCCCTCACGCAGAATTCGATCGGCTCGCGCGCCATTCTGCCCGGGGATGTCTTCAAGTCCTACGCAGGCAAGACGGTTGAAATCGAGAACACCGATGCCGAAGGCCGCCTGATCCTCGCTGATGCCGTGCACTTTGCCGTGCAGGAAAAAGCCCACTGGATCGTCGATGTGGCGACTCTGACCGGCGCCTGCGTCGTGGCACTCGGCAAGCATTTCACAGGCCTTTTCAGCAACCACAACGAATTCACGGAAGAAGTCCTGCTCGCCGCAGAAGCCTCGGGCGAACCCGCCTGGCCGATGCCTTCGACCTCACGTTACAAGGATGAGCTCAAGTCCTCGGTCGCGGACCTTTCCAACATGGGCAAGGGGCGCGACGGCGGCGCAAGTCTCGGCGCCTGCTTCATCGAACACTTCGTGGGCACGACCCCCTGGGTTCACCTCGATATCGCAGGAAGCGCGGATCTCGGCGGGCCGGCCGCTGCCGTGCACTCGACCCATGCGGCGGGCCGCATGGTGCACACCCTTGTGACGCTCGCCCATCGCCTGGGTGATCAGCACCGCGGCAACAAGAAGTGATATCCATGACGAGGCGGGGGGGCATGAGCCAAATGAATAACAACAAAACACTCTTCCCCCCCACGGTCGCGGCACTTGCCCTGGCTCTTGCCGCGTGCGGGACCGACACCGTCAATGACGGGCCGACCGGGAGTTCTCCCGTCCGACTCGTCTGGTTTCAGACGACGGCGAGTAGTGATC
>CAIOHW010000429.1 GCA_903858195.1 Oligoflexia bacterium
AGTTGCTGAAGGCCGTCAGGTTGATCCAGCGGGTGAAAACCAGGAAAAGCGGTGGGACGGGCTTGGTGAGCAGGATGTCGAGATCGCCCCGGTTGACGAGATCCGAGAAGTTCCAGAAGTTGCGCTGAAGAAAAATCGTGAAGAGCGCATCCGAAGAGAAGAACACCCCGAGAAAGAAATACACCTGATCCTGAGTCCAGCCGCCGATGGTGGGGGTGTTTGCGTAGATCACTCCGAAGAGGGTGAACTCGATTGCAATCCAGATCAGATCCACACCGACTGCCGTAAGGAAGTTCGTACGGTAGACCACCTCGCGCACCCAGTTGTTACGAAGCTGGACTGCAAAAATTCGGAGGAGCATTCGAAGGGAGTTCATTTCAGTGCGGCCTCTTTAGTTGCCCAGGCTCGAGTAGTTTCGGATCCCGAGGCCCCAGGTGATCCGGATCATCAGCCACACACCGAGCATCCAGAGTCCGCCCACGCCCATGGCATGAAGGAGTTCGAGGGTGGACCACTTGCCGAGGGCGTACTGGGTGGGACCAAAGACATAGAGGTAGAAGGGGGTGCTCTTCCAGATCCATGCCCACTTTTCTGGAAAAAGAGTGAGCGGAAGGAGCTCGCCCGAGAGCAGCTGTACGAGCATGTTCTTAACCATGAGGACGCTGTACGCCTCCTCCCAGAGAAACGCCGTCGTCGCGAGCACGGCACCGATCTGGTAGTGGAGAATGTTCCCCATGATCGCCAGCACCATGGCCCCGATGAGGCGGGTCGGGTCCATTCCGACCAGTGACATGCCCAGGGCTCCGATCACGAGGCAGATGCCTGCAGTGAAAAACCGGCCGCCCGCACCCCTCAGATAGACGAATTCAACGACGCTCACCGGACGGAGCAGATAGTTGCTGAGGCCCCCGGTGCGAATCATTTCCTGGAGGTCGAAGTCATGGTCGCCGCCGCGAACCTGAGTGAAGAGCGTGCTCACCAGCGTGTAGGCGACGAGATCGGAGTACCCCATGCCCGCGACTTCGGTCTGTCCGCCCACTTTGAAAATCGCGTACCAGAGCACGACCTGGATGGCTGCCGGAACGGCTGCCGAACTGATGAGCCCGATCAGAAACTCGATCCGGTAGGCGGCGTCCTCCTGGAGTCCGTTCTTGAGCGCAGCCCAGCGCCACTGAAGACCTGGGACCTTCACGTGCGGGACCCTGCGGCTGACTCGGACTCGTAGATCTTCTGGATCACTCGCTCGAGGCTTTGGCCCTGGATGCCCATGTCCGAGATCGTGTAGCGCCCAAGGAGCTTTTGAAGGGTGTGAGCGATCTGGTCGTTCTTGATCGTGAGCCAGAGGTGGTTGGTGTTGGCGAGCTCCTCTGCGTCCTCTCCCCCCTTCAGGCTGATCTGCTCGGGGGCAAGGCCAGTGAGAGCTGCGACGTCCGAAACGAGCGGAGTCTCGAGCAGCGTGATCTTGAGTTGGCGCTCGCCCGACTGGGTCAGGCCCTGGGGCTTGCCGTCATACAAGAGCTTTCCGGTCTTGAGGATCATGACTCGCGAGCAAAGGCGCTCGATGTCCTCCATGTTGTGCGAGGTCAGGATGATGGTCGCTTTCTCGCGGGAGTTGAAGTCGCGCAAGAACTCCCGGAGCTTGTGGGCGGCAAGCACGTCGAGCCCGATGGTGGGCTCATCGAGAAAGATGACCTTGGGCCAGTGGAGGAGCGCCCCGATCAGCTCCATCTTCATGCGCTCTCCGAGTGAGAGTCTCCGGATCTGGGTCTGGAAGAGCTTGGTCACATCCAGGAGCTCGGCCAGCATCCCGAGGCGGTCCCGGTAAGTCTTTTCGGGGATCTCGTAGATTGCCCGAATCAGCTCAAAGGCATCGAGCGCTGGGAGGTCCCACCAGAGCTGGGCCTTTTGCCCCATGACGAGCGAAATGTTCTTTCTAAAGGAGAGGGAGCGCTTGAAGGGGTTTTCACCGAGCACCTCGGCCGTGCCGGAGGTTGGCGGGATCAGACCCGAGAGGATCTTAAGAAGGGTGGTCTTGCCGGCACCGTTTGCCCCGATGAGTCCCACAAACGCACCGGCCTCGATCTCGAAGGAAACATCGTCGAGGGCCTTGTGTTCCTGGTGCTGGGGATTGAAGAGCAGCTCAAAGGTTCCTTTGAGGCCTTCCTTCTTTTTTACTGATTTGAAAGTCCGGCTAAGGTGGCTGGCGCGGATAAAGCTCATTTGGCGCCACGCTTAGCATGGAAAGTGGTGGGTTGGGACGGAATCGAACCGCCGACACATGCCTTTTCAGGGCATTGCTCTACCGACTGAGCTACCAACCCACCGATCGAAGAGGGGTCTAGATCTAAGAGATCCCTCTCAAAAACGCAAATGCTATTGCTGGCTGCCTGAGGTCCCTTCGGGTGCCGAGCGTGAGCCGACGGTGGCGTTGAGCTCCATCAGTTTGTCGCCCCGGCGCACACCCATCACGATGGCTTCTCCGGCTTTCAGGGTCCTGAGGACCTGCATGAACTCGGCAAGCGTACGGGTCTGAATCGACTCTTTGGACTCGACCTTGAGCACCGAGACCAGGACATCGCCTGCTAGAACGCCCGCCTTCTCAGCCGGGCTGCCACTGCGGGCGCCCGATAGGAGCACCCCACCTTGCGAGGCATCCCCTCCGGGCCCTGAGGGTGAGGTCATCTGGGCATAGTCAGGAATCGTTCCGAGGTAGGCCCCGCCCATGCCCTGCCGGGCCTGCTGGCCAGACGAGACCAGCGTGAGCGGTTGGCTGGAGGCCTTCTGGTAGGTGAGGCTGCGCGGGTGGCTTGCCACTCGCAGGGCAATGGAGGCAACGGCATCGGCCACCTGCACTCCGCCCGTGGCGTTGATCTTTTCAAAGGTGTCCGAGACCCGGTGGTAGTCGGCATGGGGCCCAGTGAAGAAGTGCAGGACGGGCGCCCCCTTCATGTAAAAGGGCATGTGGTCGCTTGGGCCGTAGCCATCGCCCCCACCCGGGCACTGGAGACCGAGGCGTGTGCAGTCGGCTTCGATCCACGGCTTCCATTCGGCAGCCGAATCGCTGCCGAAGATAATGAGCTGATTGTTGCGAAGCCTTCCCACCATATCGAGATTCAGCATTGCCTTGAGTCGGATCTTGGAAGCCTGCAGGAGGTCGGCCACACGTGCCGAGCCTGCGATTCCCGATTCTTCGCCGGTAAAAGCAGCAAAGACAAAGCAGCCCTTGGCTGAGGTCGGGTCCTTTTGAATCAGGCGGGCTGACTCGAGCACGGCCGCAACGCCCGAGGCATTGTCATCCGCGCCATGATGGATGCCCTTCTTGGTGGACTCAAGCGACCCGGGGGCGCCCATGCCAAGATGGTCGAGGTGTGCCCCGATCATGACCGGTGAAGCGCCCTTACGGCAGCCTGAGCCGTAGGTGCCCAAAATGTTGTGGCCTGAAATGAGGGCCGCACTCGAAGCTCCCTCGAGCGCCCGGATCTGGACCGAGTGCTTGAAGCCCGAGCCGCCTGTCGATGTCTTTTGGAGCGGGTTTTTGAAGATATCGAAGAACGGCTCAAGCCCCGCCCGGATGAAGAGCGAAACCGTGAAGTCTTCGGCCTGCGCCATTTGCGAGGTGCCGACGCCGCGCCCTGCGAACTCAGGAGCGCTCAGGGCCTTGACGGTGGCCATGTAGCGATCCGAGGGAGTGGGGTCATCGAGAGATGCCTGCTTTTCGCCCTCTGGATTTTCAACCCAATCGGCGACAAAGACGTTGGTCTCGCGGGGCTTGGAGCTGTTGCGGTTGGAGGAGAAGGCGAGTTTCTTGCCATCAGGCGAGAACATCGGGAAGCCGTCGAACACTCCCGAGTGGGTGATGCGCTTGAGGCCCGTGCCGTCGGTCCGGATGGAGTAGATGGCAAAGGTCCGGCCTTGGGGGTCTTCGTAGTTGCTGGAGAAAAGAATGCGATCGGTCTTGGGCGTGAAGTAGGGGGCAAAGCTCGCGGCGTTGAGCCGGGTCACCTGACGGGCATTCTTGCCGTTCGCGTCAGCCGTGTAGATCTCAAGCCGCGAAGGGCGCACGAGGTGGCGCTTGAGGAGCGACTGGTAGTCCTCCAAGTCCTTTTTGCCATTGGGTCCCATCTGGGGGCGCGAGGCACGCCAGACGATCTTTTTGCAGTCCTGCGAGAAGAAGGCCCCGCCGTCATAGCCCGGGGTGTGGGTGATGCGGGTGATCTGGGAGAGCAGGCCCTGCCGATCGATTTTAGCAGTGTAAAGTTCGAGATCGCCGTCACGGTCACTCGTGAAGATGACGCTTCCGTCCCGGCAGGTCACCGCCTCGGCGTTGTAAGCGGAGGGGGCCGTGGGCTCCATGGGTTGGATGGACTCAGGCTTCTGGGGGTTGACCGAGTAAAGCTGGTAGCTTGGGTAGATCGGCCACACATAGCCCTGGCTTCGGTCCGGCTCAGCTGGGCACGCCGCGTCAGAGACATGGGTGCTGCTATAAAGGATGCGTTCATCGCCAGGGATATAGAAGGAGCAGGTGGTTCGACCCTTGCCGGTTGAAACGAGCTCGGCATCGGAGCCATCCGCACGGACGCGGTAGATCTGGTCACACGCCGGTCCAGGTGCCGGGATGCCCTGCAGTCCGGTCCCTTTGGCCTGAAGGGTCAGCCAGCGTCCATCATACGACCAGTAGGCCTCGGCATTGGTTCCGCCGGCGGTGAGCTGCCGGATGTTCTTCAGATGCACCTCACCCGGAAACTGAAGCGAAGGGATCGAGAGCGGGAACTGGGGCGCCGGCCGGGAAGTGGCGCATCCGGTCATTGGGCTCAGCGTCAGGGCGGCCGCAAGGGCTGCTGCAACCAGGGGGAGATTTCGCATGGTGTCTGGACTCCTGTTTTTCCTGTTTTGACGCCTGTTTACACGAATTTTGACGGATGCCCAAGTTGACAATTCCGGGGGCGTGACCAATATACGGGCAGTCTTAAACATCAAGGAGGTTTAGAACCATGCAGGTACGTCCACTTCATGACCGTGTGCTCGTGAAGCGCTTCAACGAAGAAGAGCGCTCCAAGGGCGGAATCATCATCCCCGACACTGCCAAGGAAAAGCCCATCCAGGGCGAGATCATCGCAGTCGGCCAGGGCCGCATTGCTGATGACGGCAAGGTCCGTCCGCTTGACGTCAAGAAGGGCGATCGCGTCCTCTTTGGCAAGTACGCCGGCACCGAGATCAAGATCGACGGCGA
>CAIOHW010000430.1 GCA_903858195.1 Oligoflexia bacterium
ACCTTTTCGAGGTTGTCGCCGAAGTAGTAGATTGCTCCGATGATCGCGGGCACGCTGAGCAGCGCTGCAAGCCCGTCGTAAAAGAAGAAAACCCGAAACGGCAGGTGAAAAGTCCCTGCCGAAAAGAAGATGGCAGCGCGCACGCCCGGCATGAAGCGCGCAGCGAAGATCACTTTGTTGCCGGAGCGGTTGAAGCGGTCGCGTACCGCGTCGAGCCGCGCGTCAGGAAGCAGCCTGTGAAAGAGCCACTTGCGGGTGAGTTGTCGTCCGTAGTGCGAACCCAGCCAGAACATGAACGAGTCGCCGATCATCACTCCGGCAAAGCACACGACGATCATGAGCCTGAGGTCGCAGATGCCGTAGTACGAAAGAATTCCGGCGATAATGAGCGTGATGTCCTCTGGAATGGGAAGACCCATGCCACAGAGAAGCAGCACGCCAAACACAATCAGGTAGGGCGTGGGGCCGTAGAAGTTCAGGAGGATATCAAGAATGGCTTCCATTTTTCGAGTTCAGCGGATGAGCGCCCCGATATTCATCAAGAAGCGTCCCCAAATCAACATGGGTGTACCGCTGGGTGGTCGAAAGTCGGGCGTGTCCGAGCAGCTCCTGGATCGTGCGTAGGTCGGCTCCGGCCGCAAGCAGGTGGGTGGCAAAACTGTGTCTGAGCCCGTGGGGCGAAAGGGTTTTGGCCGCCGCCATCCGCACGAGATGCCGGGCCAGCAAGCGCGCCACGCTTCTGGAGGTGAGCCTTGCACCCCGGTGGTTTCTAAAAACCGGACCGCTTTGCGCGGTCTCTGGGGTCACGCCCACCCAGAGTCCCAGGTAGTGACGGAGGGCTTCGACGGCGGGCGCACCCAGGGGTGCCTGCCGGGTCTTGTTCCCTTTTCCAAGGACCTCGACCCAGCCTCGCTCCAGATCCACCTGCTCCCAGTCCAGGCCAACGGCCTCGCCCACGCGAAGCCCGGCTCCATACAGGCACTCGAGGAGCGCTCGGTCCCGGGCCCCCAGCCGGGTGGAGGGATCGGGCGCCTCGAGGAGGGCCTGCATCTCTTCGATGCTGAAAAATCGGGGGAGCGCCCGAGAGTGCCGGGGAGTGGGCACCAGGCCTCCCACATCACGGGGGGCCCAACCTTCCCGGCGGGCGTGCTTGAGAAAGCCCCGAATCGCCGAGAGCTTGCGGCACACCGAGCTGCGGGCGAGTTGCGAATTCAACCCCGCGACATAGCTTCGAAGCCGGATGGGGGTCAGCTCGCCTGCCAATGCTTCGACCGTGTGGGTGGCGAGCCCCTGCTGCTCGACCCACTGACTCCAGCCCGAGAGGTCGTCTCGGTAGGCCTTCAGCGTGTTGGGGCTCAGGCGCCTGCGGTCGGAGAGGTGGGCCAGGTAGGATTCGATGGCCTCGGCAAGGCTCCGGGGGACGCGCATTCCCCGATTTTATGTTAAACGCGGCGCATGTCGACAGTGCATGTGGTGGGAGCAGGGCTTGCGGGTTCCGAGGCCGCCTATTTTTTGGCGGAACGTGGCATCGAGGTCGTGCTGCACGAAATGCGGCCGCAACAGATGACTCCTGCCCACAAGACCGAGGGGTGCGCCGAGCTCGTGTGCAGCAACTCCTTTAAGTCAACCGATCCGCAATCGGCTCCCGGAATGCTCAAGGCAGAGATGACCGCCATGGGCTCGATGATCCTGAAGACAGCACTTGAGTCGTCCGTTCCGGCAGGCGGCTCGCTCGGGGTGGATCGCGATATTTTTTCGTCCAAGGTCACCGAGGCCCTGTCGCGCCACCCCAGGATTCGCAGGGTTTCGGGTGAGGTGCTTGCACCCCCGCCCGGCGAAGTCACCCTGCTTGCCACGGGTCCGCTCACTTCAGATGGCCTCAGTCACTGGCTTGCCAGGGCCACCGGTGCGGATGACCTGTACTTTTATGATGCCATCGCGCCCA
>CAIOHW010000431.1 GCA_903858195.1 Oligoflexia bacterium
CGCCCAGAATCCTTCCCTCCGGGGTTCGCCCCGTCTGGACAAACTGAAAGAGATCGCGAATGCGGTATCGCCCGGCCTCGTCCACCTCGGGAATGATCTCGGCGATGTTCGTGATCTTGCGGCTGCCGTCGTTCATTCGCTTGATCTGCACGACCAGGTGGATTGCGGCGGCGATCTGGCGCCGGATGGCCATGACCGGAACATTCGAGTCGCCCATCATGGCAAGGGTCTCGAGGCGCACGAGCGCATCATAGGGAGTATTGGCGTGGGTCGTGCCCATGGAACCGCCATGACCGGTGTTCATGGCGGTGATCAGGTCGATCGCGGCAGCGTCGCGCACTTCGCCGACGATGATGCGGTCGGGCCTGAGGCGAAGGGCCGACTTGATCAGATCGCGAATGGTGATCCCGCCCTTACCCTGCGGATCGGGAGCCTTGGTCTCGAAAAAGACGCAGTGCTCGGCCGTGATCTTGAGCTCGGATGCGTCTTCGATCACCAGCAGGCGCTGGGTCTTGGGGATGCGCGAGCCGAGGATATTGAGCAGCGAGGTCTTGCCCGAGCCCGTGCCGCCCGAGACGATCACGTTCCTGGCGAGGTAGACGCAGATGTCGAGAAAGCGCGCCGCATCCCTCGAGATGCTTCCCCATTTGACGTAGTCGGCAAAGGTCGGTGCACTCCTGCTGAATTTTCGGATCGAAAGCGTCGTGCCCTTTCGCGAGCAGGGCGGAAGCACGGCATGGATTCGGCTCCCGTCCGGGAGGCGCGCATCGAGCGTGGGATTCTCGCCGTCAATGCGCCTGCCCACGAACTGGGCAATGTTTCGCACAGCAGCCTGGAGTGCCTGTTCATCCAGGAACCGTGCCTCGGTCCTTTCGAGAAGCCCCCTGCGTTCGATGAAGACTTCGCTTGCGCCATTGACGAGCACCTCGGTGACGCTTTCGTCCTCGAGGTACTGCTGCACGGGCTGCAGGAAGGTCGATACCGAATCCTGGAAAATCCCCATCTCAGCCGCCGTCAGCCCTTTCGAACTCGCGCACGACCAGATAGCCCTCGGCCCCGTTGATCGGGCAGTAGAAGCGGAAGCTTCCCGGCTGCTTGGGCGTGAAGGCGACTTCTTCGATCTTCTGGCTCCTCACCTGCTTTCGTACTTGGAAAGAGTCCATGAGGATGCAGAGCGAGTTCTTGGATGCTCCGGTCACGAACATCCGCACCGGAACATCGCGAGTCACAAACACAGTGCGCGGAAAAAATCCGAGATCGCCCGCGATCACGGCAACCTCCTGCACCCCGTTTCGCCTGAGCCTGCCGAGCGGCTCAGCCTGTTTTTTGGATGCCGGGGCGCGACCCGAACCGACCTCATCCGGGCGCGTCTCCTCGTAGGCGTGGCCGGGCTCCGTGTCGCGAAACCGCGAGACCGGATAGTGGTCATCGGGATCCAGTACGCCGGCGGCGCGCGTAGTGGTTCCGGCTGTCAGTCCGGCTCCTGAAACCATGATCGCAAGCCCGAGAGCCCGCAGTCGGGTGTATCTCCATTCCATGGTGAACTCCTCCAGCACTCGTATCGGAGCGACCCCCCGGGGCCTTGAGGACACAGGGGCGCCAACCGGATGACGCCCGAAAATCATCCCTCCTCGGCTCGATCCGCCCTAAACTACAGCCATGTTCCGCTTCCGCTGGTGGATCTTTGCCTCCCTGTCGCTGGGCCTGTTTGCCTGGAGCGCCGCTCCCTCCGTGACGGGCGGTGATGCGGGAGAACTCCTCAACGCTTCATGGACGCTGGGAGTGGCACATCCGCCCGGCTATCCGCTCTACACCCTGCTTGCCTTCTTTTTTGCCAAGCTCCTGCCCTTCGGAGAAGTGGCCTGGCGCTACAACTTTTTTAGCGGCGTATGCGGCGTTGCAGCGGGCGTGGTACTCGGAAGGCTCGTTGAGCGCATGGCAACAGGCCCCCGCGCAGATCCCCGCGGGTCGTTCTGCCAGGGTCTCATCACTGCAAGCCTTGCCTGCTTTTCTCCGCTTGCCTGGCGCTACAGCGTGGTCACTGAAGTCTTTGCCCTGAACCAGCTGATCGTTGCGTCTTTTCTCTCCCTGCTCTGGCGCTTTCTTCAGGATCGAACCACCCGCAACTGGCTTTGGCTCTGTTTCGTGGCCGGGCTCGGAGCCTCGCACCACCACACTTCGGTGCTCGTGACGGGCCCGATCCTGCTTGGAGTTCTCTGGAGCGAGCGTGAGCGGGGCCTTGCGCGCACGATCCAGGCTCTCGGAGCCGGGCTTTCCGGCCTCATCCCCTACGCCTATCTGCTCTGGGCAGCACAGTCGGTGCCGCACATGGCCTGGGGTGATACGAGTACGCTTGCAGGGGCGCTGACTCATTTTTTGAGGCGCGAGTACGGGACCTTCCAGCTTGGAAACGAGCTCACAGGCGATGCTGCCTCGCTCTTCAAAAGGCTCTGGATCTTTTTTCGCGATCTTGTGCCGAACTCCGCACTCGGAATCGGACTGCTCTTGTCGATCGCCCTGCTTGGCGAACGCGAGCCCTCACACCGGCGCACTTTTCTCAGGCTCTCGATCCTGGGAGCCGGAGTCTATCTGGTGGTCTTCTGCCACCTTGCCAACCTCGCGCTCGACCGGCCGCTCGGGCTTGCCGTGCAGTCACGCTTCTGGCTGCTTGGCATTCTCTTTTTCAGCATGTGGGCGGGCCTTGGCTCCGGCATGCCCAGATGGAAGCAACTCCGAACCCGCCTCGCCATCGCTATCTGTGTTGCACTCACCGTCTGGGGTGTTGCGCGCGAGTCCCAGCGCGGCACCACTCAGTTCAGGGACTACGCGCGCGCGGTGCTTGAGTCGCTTCCAGGCGGATCGATGCTCCTGTTTGAAGGCGACCACGCCTACGGAGCACTCTATTACGTTCAGAAAGTGCAAGGCATCCGCCCCGACCTGACGCTCCTGCACCTGAACTTTCTCTCGCGCCCCTGGAGCAGGCGCTGGGCTGCGGCCAACTACCCGGGCATTGAGCTTCCGGTCCGGGGCTCGGGCAACTATGGCTCGGATGGCTACGCACTGATCGATCTTGTGTCGGCAAACCGTGCTCCGGGTCGCGAGGTCTTCACGCTCAACTCCGTACGACCGTGGGATCGCTCACTTGAGGGGCGATTCCGTCGCGTACCCTGGGGAATGGCCGAGTGGCTCGTGCCCGAGACGGTCCTGCCTGCCGAGGCGTTTCCGGTCTGGCGGCAGGCTTCGGATTCGTTTTTCAGGAGTTTTGCGCCCCCGTGGCAGACCCACTGGAAGATCGGCGACCGACCGGGCCAGAACTGGGAGGAGATCCTCGCCGGAGAGTACCTGGATGCCCGACACAACTTTGCCGTTGGCGTGATGAACTTCGTGCAGGCAGGCCTTGCGGGAAGCGCGTCGACTTCGCTCTCAAAGGAGGCGCTCGCGCACCTCGAGTACATGAAGCCGATCTACGGGGCTGCAAAGCCACCCTTTTGGAAAAACTACGGGCTTGTGCACTACCAGCTTCTGCCGGCAAATCCCGCCTTCAGGGCGGTGATCATCGAGTCGTGGTCGAGATACCTTGCCGAAATGAAGGATCCGGATCCGCAGAGGCCGACCCTTGAGCAGATCTTGAGACAACTCCAGGGCGCAAGCTCTAGCGACCAAAGCCCAGCCGCACGCCGGTAAAGCCCACGACATCGCTGAATCGGCCCTTCTCACTGGCCTGGGGATCCATGTCACGCAGACCATAAAGGTAGCGCAGGTCGACGATCCAGCCGATCCCGGGCATCACGGGAAGATCCAGCACCGCACTCGCCAATGCGCCATAGCTCATGGTCTCGAAGCCCGTGGCTCCCCAGAGCTCGTAATAGGCCCCAAGACCCACTGCGAACTGCTTGGTCACGAGCGATTTGAATTGGATGGGAAAGTGATAGGCCGTCAACTCCTGCGCCGATGCAAGGTCGGTTTTACGCGCCAGCGAGGCAAAGCCGAATTGGATGCGGTACTGCCTGAGCAGGGGCCAGTCAAAAAGAAGCCCATAGCCGAGCCCCGGGGAGGGAGTCACCGTTCCCTGGCTTGGAGTGAACGAAGGCTGGGTGTAGGTGCCCGTAAGCACCATCGAGACATCGAGGTCTGCCCGGGCCATCGCAGGGACGAGCAGGGCGATCATGAGCAGCGCTTTTGCGAAGGTCTTCATTTCACTTGATCATCGGATAGGTTGCCGGGATTGTCACCTCTCCGTGAAGCAGCTGAGAATCCTTCATCAGGACAACGACCTGGTTGCGGTGCAAAAACCCGCCGGCATGCACGTCCACCCACCCGAAGACCCGCGCCACCGCGCGCGGGACGACGAAATCTGCCTCAAGGTGCTGCGCCGCCAGCTCGACACCTACCTCCATCCCGTCCATCGCCTCGATCGACCCACTTCGGGAGTGCTCATCTTTGCGCTCCACGCCCAAGCCGCTTCCCGCCTCTGCACCCAGTTCGAACAGAGAACCGCGCGAAAACTCTATGTGGCGCTCGTTCGCGGCTGGCCCCCGGGCACCGAGCACCCGGACGGACTGCTCATTGATCGGCCGCTCGGTGGCTTTGAGTCAGCCACCCGCATTCGAAAGCTTGCCCAGTGGCTGGCTCCTTGGCCGAACTCGCGGTTTCAGGCAAGCCGCTACGCGCTGGTAACGGCCGAGCCCCTTTCTGGCAGGCAACACCAGATCCGCAGGCATCTGGCGGGCATCGGACACCCGGTGCTCGGCGACACCCAGCGCGGCGATGGTGAACACAACCGTCTGGTGCGAGAGCACCTGAAAACGCGCAGGCTTTGGCTGCATGCCCTGTCGCTTGAAGTCGTCCACCCCACGACCGGACTTGCCCTCAAGATCCGCTCGCCGTTTCCGTCAGAGTGGCATCTGGCCTTTGATTCCTGCGGCCTCTGCCCCATCTCACCCGGATGAGCCTGAGCACCACGCCCGTGGCCGCGCCCACAAGCGGCGCGCCCCAGACCGCAAGCGAGAATGCTGAGTCCGGGTCACCCGAAAGCAGCCGCCTGGCCTCGGGCCAGACCAGAAGCGCACTCCAGAGTCCCCCCACTGCGGCTGCGGCTGCCCAGAACCTGCGACCCAGACGTGATTGAAAGACGGCAAGCAGGCACAGAGTCCCGGCCAAGAGTACGGCAAGCACCTCAATTCTCCCGGCCCCCGCATCCGCGCTCGAGAGTCCTGGAAGACGCCACAACAACACGAGCTCAAGGAGCGTAGCGGCTGCGCCCCACCCCACAGCACTCGCCCATCGCAGGCGTGCGGGCGGACGCTCGCGCATGGCCACCAGCGGAAAGGCCAGAGCTGCGACAGGCTCAATGGCCAAATGCAGGAAGGCAATCTGTGCGGGGCCGAGCCACTGCCCCACAAGCCCTCCCGGTGCCAGCACGGGGAGCAGCGTGAAGACCACGAGCGGAATATGGGCTGCGAGCAAG
>CAIOHW010000432.1 GCA_903858195.1 Oligoflexia bacterium
AGTCATTCAAGTCGCGACCGAAAAAAAGAGCTGGCTCATCGATGCCCAGGCATTCAGAGGTTCTGCTGAGAAGAAGCAGGGCCTCGAGCCGCTTCTCGACGTCTTCAGGAACAAAAACATCCTCAAGATCGTGCACGCAGCCCAAGGGGATCAGGAGTGCCTTTTCACGGCCTGGGGAGTGATTGCGACCCCCACGCTCGACACGGCTGTCGCCGCCTCCTTTTGCGGTTACGGAGACGGAGTGGGACTGGGGAATCTGCTCAAGAGTTTGCTTGGAGTGACTCTCAAAAAAGGGCACGCCCGGACCAACTGGGGAGTCCGCCCGTTGCCAGCCCAATTGCTCGAGTACGCCCATTCCGACGTCATTCATCTGGTCGATGCGGGCCGCAAACTCCTGGAGCAGCTCGACAAGCTGGGTCGCAGGGAGTGGGCGATGGAGCTCTCGGCTCGATTCGAGGAGCCCTCACTCTACGAGCCCGAACCCGACCAGCTCACGCAGAAACTCGCGCGCGGCGGCAAGCTTGATATCAAGGGCTTTGCCGTGCTCCGGGAGCTCATGCAGTGGCGTGAGGCCCGCGTCAGGCAGTTGAACCTGCCTCGGCGCTGGGTGGCGGATGATCAGGTGCTTATGGATCTGGCTCAAGTCCGCCCCAAGGATGCCGGTCATCTGAGCGCATTTCGCGGCCTGGGCAAGGGTGAGATCAAGCACAGCTCCGAACTCATCTTGCAGGCCATTCGGACCGGTCTCGAAAAATCCTCCCAGGTGGAGATGCCGGATCGCGTGCGGGCTGATGTTCCCTCGGATGACGAGAAGCGGGTGATCGATCTGCTCCAGTGCTACGTGGGGATCCTCGCGGATCAGCACCAGATCGCAGTCAAGCATGTGGCCACGAGTGCGCAGTTGCTTCCCCTTCTTCGTGCCAAGGATCGAGCGGTTGAGGACTGGGTGAGGGACGGCCTCCTCAGTTCGGGATCCGCACAGATCATGGGGCAGGAAATCCGCGAGTTTCTTCAAGGTCGCCGCGCTCTCTCGGTGGGGGCCAAGAAGGTCAAAGTCGTTCAGGTGAACTGACTGCTGGCGGACACCGCAATTCCTGAGATATCCGCCCCGTTTCCATTTCTTGAGTTGAAAAAAACCCCGTGCAGCGGCTAGTTTTCGGGCCCAATCCATAATGTCCGAGGCGAACTGCGCTCCTTGCTGTGCAGTCCGTCTGCTCACGAGAGGAAATGCTCATGGCTTCTTCGAATACTACCGTTGCTCAGGCGGGTGTTGCTGCTTCCGGTGCGACCCTCACTCTGCCCTATCCCCAGGAGTTCCGTCGTCGCCGCGGAATCAACTGGTTCACCTTGGGGCTGACCTATGCTGCCATGTACATGGGGCGATATAACCTCTCGTTCGCCAACAAGTCGCTGACCGATGCCTACGGCTGGGACAAGACCCAGATCGGTGCCATCATCACGGCGGCGCTCTCCATTTATGGTTTTTCCGCTATTTTCAACGGCCCGATCGCCGATCGCATCGGTGGACGTCGCGCGATGCTCATCGGTGCGACCGGCACGGTGATCTTCAACTTCCTGTTCGGTATGGGCGCCTATATGGGCTTCCTGGGTACGGGTGAAGTGCTTCTGGCTTATTTCGCGACCATCTGGTCGATGAACTCCTACTTTCAGTCCTACAGCGCCCTTGCGCTCATCAAGGTCAACTCGGGCTGGTTCCATGTGCGCGAGCGCGGCGTGTTCTCCGCAATTTTCGGCAGCATGATTCAGAGCGGTCGCGCCTTGATCTTCTTTCTCGGCGCGATTCTTGTGGCGGCCCTGCCTTGGCAGTGGGTCTTCTTCGTGCCTTCGATGATCGTCGCGGTCATGGCTTTCATGACTTGGAAGTTCGTGCAGAACGGACCCGAGGATTGTGGATTCCCGACGCTCGATACTCAGGATGCTTCGAGTGGCGACACCGGACCTGTCAATTTCGCCTACGTCTTCAAGAAAGTGTTCACCAACCCTGTCACGCTCACGATCGCTGCCGCCGAGTTCTGCACGGGCTTTGTCCGTCACGGATTCGAGCAGTGGTTCCCGCGTTACATGCAGGAAGCCCAGGGACTCCCGCTCGAATCGCCCGTGTTCCAAAAGGGCGCTGCAGCCGTGGTCATCGCCGGGATCGGAGGTGCTTTCTTTGCAGGCACGATCTCGGACTGGCTCTTCAAGAGCCGCCGCACCCCGGTCGCATTCCTGGGGTATGTCATCCAAGTGGTCTGCCTTGCAGTCATTTGGAAGTCCCCTTCGGTCGAAGCCGTGATCGCGGCTTTCGTGGTCAACTCGTTCTCGATCAGTGTGGTCCACTCGATGCTTTCGGGAACCGCCTCAATGGACTTCGGGGGTAAAAAGGCCGCCGCGACCGCCGCAGGCATGTTTGATGGCATGCAGTACGTCGGTGGCTCGTTCGTGGGTCTCGGAATGGGATGGCTGCTTGAGAATTTCGGCTGGGGCGCGTGGGGCCCGAGCATGATCGGCTTCTCGTTTGTCGGTGGGCTGCTGATGTTGACGTTGTGGAATGCTCGTCCTTCTCAGGGCGGCGGCCACTGAGCGTGAGTCGTCGATTAAAACAGATATAACGATGCCCGGAAGGCCGGCGTTCCCTCTGGGGGGAGCCCGGCCTTCCGGCTTTTGGGCGTGGCACCCGGTAAATTCTGCCGGATCAAGGGGTTAGAGTTCCAGTTGAAGAGTCC
>CAIOHW010000433.1 GCA_903858195.1 Oligoflexia bacterium
GCAAGACCGTGGCCGAGATCCTCTAATCGGAGAATTTATGGCAACGCCGGCAAACGAAAAGACGAAGTCCAAGAAGGCAGAGGCCGCCCCTAAGGCTGCTGCCTCGAAGGTGGCAAAGAGAACGATCACCATTCGCCTGGCCAAGGGCCGTATCGCCTGCAATCCCATGCAGCGCGCGACGATCACTGGTCTCGGCCTGAAGCACCGTGAACAGGTCCGCACGTTGGAGAACACTCCTGCCGTGCGTGGCATGATCAAGAAGGTCCTTCATCTGGTAGAAGTGGTTTCCGAAACCCGCTAAGGGGTTTCCTGAAAGGGTTGTGGAGTATGTTGCAGCTCAATACGATTAAGGCTCATCCTGGAGCGACTCATAAGAAAAAGCGCCTCGGACGCGGTGCTGGTTCCGGTCACGGGATCACTTCCGGTAAGGGAGAAAAGGGCCAGCTGGCTCGTTCGGGTGGAAGTGTTCGCCCTGGTTTTGAGGGCGGCCAGATGCCGCTCTATCGCCGTCTTCCGAAGCGCGGCTTCAAGAACATCGGCCGTCGTTCGAATGCGGTCATCAATCTCGGCGAACTGAATCGCTTGGACCCCAAGGTCTTCAAGGAAGTGACTCTCGAAGCGCTGGTGGCTGCCAATGTGATCAAGGGACGTTTTGATCGTCTGACGGTTTTGGCCACTGGGAATATTGAAAAGGCCTTCGTCGTGAAGGCGCACCGCGTGAGCAGCACAGCTCAGGAAAAGATCAAGAAGGCCGGCGGGTCGGTAGAAGTGCTTCCGATTCCTGGTCCTCAGCCCCGGGCCAAAAAGGCCAAGGGCTCCAAGAAGTCCAAGTGATCCGGGTGATCAGGCACATTGAAGGTGCTTGAGAGCAGGGTTTGATCTGGCGCCCCGGTCACAGCCGGGGCGCTTTATTTTGGAGAGTGAAGATGGCCGCAGCAGAAGGCATCGTTAAGATCCCAGAGTTGAGAAAACGCGTTCTGTTCGTACTTACGACCCTGGCAGTTTACAGGGTCGGCGTACATGTCCCGACCCCCGGGGTGGATGGCGCTGCGCTTGCGCAGGTCTTTGAGAACATGAAGGGAACCATCTTTGGCTGGTTCAATCTCTTCAGTGGCGGGGCGCTGGAGAGGTTCAGTATTTTCGCGCTGGGAGTTATGCCTTACATCAGCAGCTCAATCATCTTCCAGCTTCTCACTGTGGTGGTCCCCCATTTTCATGAGCTTCAGAAAGAGGGCGATCAGGGCCGCAAGAAGATCACCAAGTATACGCGCTGGGGGACGGTGCTTCTTTGTATTGTGCAGGGCTACGGCATTGCAGCCGGCCTTGAGCACACCAATCCGCCAGTGGTTCTCGAGCCTGGAATGGCGTTTCGCTGGTTCACGATCCTGACTCTGACCACCGGCACCCTGTTCCTGATGTGGCTCGGCGAGCAGATGTCCGAGCGAGGCATTGGCAATGGGATGTCCCTGATTATTTTTGCTGGTATTGCAGCGGGGATTCCGACGGGCATGGGGAGTACATTTGCTCTTTACCGCTCCGGCGAGCTTTCGTTCTTTCGCATTCTCCTCGTAGCTCTTGTCATTCTGGCGACCTTTTTTGTGATCATTTTTGTTGAGCGGGGCTCCAGGCGAATTCCTGTTCAGTACGCAAAACGGGTGGTGGGCAGGAAGGTCTATGGCGGGCAGAACACCCATTTGCCTCTTAAGGTAAATACTTCAGGAGTGATTCCTCCGATTTTTGCCTCCTCTCTTCTGATGTTCCCGGCGACCTTGGGCACCGTGATTCAAGCTGAGTGGATGCAAAAAATAACCGGCATGCTCCAGCCGGGAGGGCTGGTTTACGACCTTTTCTTTGTGGGTCTCATCATTTTCTTCGCTTATTTCTACACTGCGGTCAGCTTCAAGACCGAGGACGTCTCGGAGAACTTGAAGAAGTATGGTGGCTTTATTCCGGGGATTCGTCCTGGGCAGGCTACGGCTGAGTATATCGATTACGTGCTATCGAGAGTGACTCTCGGGGGTGCGATCTATATTGCAGCGATCTGTATCTTGCCTACATTGCTGTCTCAGTTCCTCAAGGTCCCCTTCTATTTCGGTGGGACCAGTGTACTGATCCTAGTGGGTGTCGCCATGGACACCGTGGCCCAGATCGAGACATTCCTGATCAGCAGGAACTATGAGTCCTTCATGAAGCATACTCGCGTGAAGGGACGCTCGGCCTACACATGATCACGGTATTCCTTGGGCCTCCGGGTTCCGGAAAGGGAACTCAGGCGAAGCGCCTCTCCTCGATCCGCAACTGGCCCCAGCTCTCTACTGGGGACATGTTGCGCCAGGCAATCAGCGATGGCTCAGAGCTTGGCAAGCGCGCCAATGAGTTCATATCGGTTGGTGCGCTCGTGCCGGATGATGTGGTGATTGGGCTGATTCGTGAGCGCATCAAGGCCGATGATTGCCGGCAAGGCTTCATCCTGGACGGCTTTCCGCGGACCCTCAAACAGGCCGAAGAGCTGGACCAAATGTTGTCCCGTCAGGGCAGGAGGATCTCCGCAGCAGCCCTCTTTGAGATCGAGGATGCCGAGCTGGTTCGCCGCCTTTCGGGGCGCCGCACCTGTTCAGGCTGTGGAGCCATGTTTCATGTTGAGTCGCTTCGTCCCAGAGTGGATGGCGTCTGTGACCAGTGTGGCGGCAAGCTCATTCAGAGGGCGGACGATAACGAGACGGTGATCCGTAAGCGATTGGAAGTTTATTCAAACCAGACTCTGCCGCTGGTTCAGTTCTATCGTGCGCAGAATAAGCTCTTCCCTGTGGATGCGCGAAGGAGCCCTGAGATCGTTCTGGGCGACCTGACCCAGCAGCTGAAGGCCTTTGCATGATCACTCTCAAGAGCCTGCACGAAATTGATCAAATGAGGCGGGCTGGAGCGGTCGTCGCGCGCATTCTGCAGGACATGGCTGAGCTTGTTGCTCCGGGAATCACCACTTGGGATCTGGATCGGCTGGCCGAATCCAGGATCAAGGAGCTGGGGGCAAAGCCAGCCTTCAAGGGGTACCACGGCTTTCCTGCCTGTGTGTGCATCTCAGTCAATGAGGAAGTGGTTCACGGTATCCCTTCAAAAAAGAAGGTTCTCCAAGAGGGAGATATCGTCGGCGTAGACTTTGGGGTGACCCTGGATGGCTGGTTTGGGGATTCGGCGCGCACCATTCCGGTGGGGAAGGTCGCCCCTGAGGCCAGTAAACTCATGGAAGTTACCCAGAAAAGTCTTGAGCTTGGCATTGCCCAGACCCGCGAAGGCAACAGGATTTTCGACATCGGGCATGCGATCCAGAATTATGTTGAAGGCTTTGGATACAGCGTGGTACGGGAGTTCGTCGGCCACGGAATAGGCAGGGCACTCCACGAGGAACCGCAGGTACCAAACTATGGTCCGCGTGGAAAAGGTCTCGCTCTCAAAGCCGGTATGGTTTTGGCGATTGAGCCTATGATCAACGCCGGTTCTCCTGAGGTAAAAGTCCTCGCAGATGGGTGGACAGCGGTCACTAAAGACCGTTCCCTTTCCGCCCATTTTGAGCACACGGTGGCGATCCTGCCTGAAGGGCCAAGTGTCTTGACGGCGTTGGTTTGAAGTTTTTTAGCTGGTTTGAGGAAGGGTCGAGGTAGTCAGGTCCTAAATGTCGAAGGAAGATGCGATCCAGGTTGAAGGTGTCGTGGTGGAGCCGCTCCCGAACGCAATGTTCAGGGTGAAGCTTCACAATGGTCACGAGATTCTGGCGCACATCTCCGGCAAGATGCGGATGAACTACATTAAGATTCTTCCTGGGGACAAGGTCACGGTGGAAATGTCGCCCTACGATCTGACTCGTGGGCGGATCACGTTCCGTGTGAAATAGGTCGCGTAAGCAAGTTGAATTCGGGTGACGTATGAAAGTTCGGGCTTCGGTCAAAAAGATTTGCGACAAGTGCAAGGTGGTTCGGCGCAAGGGCGTGGTTCGCGTGATTTGTGAAAATCCGCGCCACAAGCAGCGTCAGGGTTGATCATTTAAGGAAGGGATAAGAAGTGGCTCGTATTGCTGGGGTGGACTTGCCCCGAAATAAGCGGATGGAAGTGGCTTTGACCTACATCTTCGGGATCGGTCGTTCGACTGCCAAGAAGATCATGGATGAAGCCCGGATTGACCTCGCCAAGAAGACAGATGAACTGTCTGAGGGCGAAGTAGCCAAGGTGCGCGAGATCATCGACCGCGTTCTGAAGGTGGAAGGCGACCTCCGCCGTGAAGTCAGCCTCAATATCAAGCGCCTTGTTGATCTTGGCTGCTATCGTGGTGTCCGTCACCGCAAGGGCCTTCCCGTTCATGGTCAGCGCACGCACTCGAATGCGCGCACCCGGAAGGGTCCTGCAGTTGCGATTGCCGGTAAGAAGTCTGTCAAGGCGATGAAGTAGTAGTGGAGTCCTAGAGTATTATGACTGAGCAGAAAGTTGAAAAGAAGGAAGCCTCGACGGCCGCAGCTCCAGCAGCTGACGCCGTAAAGCGCATCAAGAAGGGCAAGAAGAACGTAGCCAACGGCTCCGTGCATATTCTGTCGACCTTCAATAACACGATTGTCACTGTGACCGATGCGATGGGCAATGCCATCTGTTGGTCAACGGCTGGTGCAAAGGGCTTTCGCGGTTCGCGCAAGAATACGCCTTTCGCTGCCCAGGTGGCGGCCGAAGAGGCTGCTCGCAAAGCAGTCGAAAACGGAATGCGTTCGGTTCAGGTGTTTGTGAGCGGGCCGGGCGCAGGTCGCGAGAGCTCCCTGCGGGCGCTCGCTGCTGCTGGTCTCCGAGTCACTTATATCGAAGATGTGACTCCGATTCCCCACAATGGTTGCCGTCCTCCGA
>CAIOHW010000434.1 GCA_903858195.1 Oligoflexia bacterium
AACTCAACAAAGAGAATCAAAAAACTCTGGCCCAAATGAGTGACCTGATATCGCTCTACAATAGGCTTCAATGCTGAGATGTCTGCACCTGCCTCCTGGAAAATCTGATTGAGCTGTTTTGATGCCAACTCACTATCGGCTCTCCAAACCGATCCCTCCATGGAAGACGCAACCGCTCCACTTGAGAACGCTCCCTCAGGAGCACGAAGGATTGGCACCAAGAACATGTTCTGCCTCAAAACTCGTACAGGCAGCACTCCAAACACTTCGGCTATCGTCCTCGGCAACAAGGCCCCAAGAGGTAAGTTGGGTAATCGAGTAACGCTAAATGCTGACGACGGGACATTATCCACGTAAAGGTAGCGCCCGACGTGACTCAAGAAGGCGGATAACCCGCGTGAATCCGTGGTAACCTGTCCTACTCCGCTATCATTTCCGGGGGCGACCCCCTGGGCCCAAACCTGCGATGGTAACCAGGAGGTCCCCAAAGCCAAAGCAGCGACAACCTTGGAATAAATTGAGTCGCTGGCGGCCAAAGCGCGACAAGAGATCCTGATCATTCCCCATCCCTCCATACGTTCCACTTTATGAGGCTACTCTCTCAACTCTACCCCCCCCCCTAGAAAAGCAGACCAAAAACCGATACCTGTCAGAACAGACACAGCTTTTTTTTCAAAAATCGGGTGCTGCACAAAAATACAGCCCTCCAACTCCCCCCCATTCCCAGGGCCGGTCGTCCAACTTCCCCTCCGTCCGGTAGTGAGTGCTGGCCTAGGTTTCCTTTGTAAGACTTTATCTGGACGGGGCGTCTAGGCAGCGCGACTTGAAGGCCCCCTAGGTCTCGCGGCGCCCCCAGAGCAGCAGGTGGTAGCCCGCCTAGGCGATAGCGGCCGCAACACGCCTGCACGGAGAGTCAGGTTCTTTCTTAGGTTAAGGAAGTTGAGGTCAATCCCAAATCCTCTAGAGGCTTGATAAAAACAATCGAGGCAAGGAACTGGTCGCATCCCCGGAGTAAAGCTTTCAAGACCAGAATCGCTGGATCTCGACACCCACTTCACGGCGAGGTCTGGTCAGACACACTTTCAAACAACACCAGAGGCTTGTAACTTTGAGAGACAAAGGCGGGTGATCAATGTCTACTACAAACGTTTTAATCACCTGACTCGTTTATATATTGATGTCCGTGGAGCCTAGCGTCGCTCTAGCTCGGGGGGATACCTCATCAACAGACGGAGAGGCGTTATCCCCAAAATTAGAAAAATGCTGTCGTTGCAGCTCGAGTTTTTTTGACCATCCCGACATGGCGAGAGTCACAGGGGACAACCTCGTTGATCTAGAGCAGCAATGCAGCGCCTACGAGACAGACTTGAATGACCCAGATAAAAAGTGGTCCTGTAAATTAAGAAACCCTACAGCTTGTAATGAGTAACGGGTAGTTCCACTCTAAAAAACTGCTCCTTCACTCCTGACAGCTCATCACTGCGGGTCTCAGTGGAGCCGAATACACCCTACCAGTTGCGTTCTCGAAGTCTCGTGCTAGACCCTTACGCAGGAGAAATCGACCATGGGCACTCAAGACTGGCAGAAGACAGGTTTCGGAACGCGCGCCATCCATGCAGGACAGGAGCCCGACCCGCAGACCGGTGCAGTCATGACTCCCATCTACCAGACGAGCACCTACGCCCAGGCAAGTCCGGGCGTGCACCGGGGCTACGAGTACTCGCGCACGGATAACCCCACGCGCACGGCCTACCAGGAGTGCATCGCAGCACTCGAGGGAGGAAAGCACGCACTTGCGTTTGCCTCGGGGCTTGCCACCACGGGGGCGATCATCCAGGCACTCAACCCCGGCGACCATGTGGTGTGCTGCGATGACGTGTACGGCGGGACCTTTCGGATCTTTGACAAGGTCTTTAAACCCCACGGCATCGACTTTACGTTTGTCGATCTCTCGGACCTGAAAAAGGCCGAAGCCGCGTTCAAGCCCACAACCCGGCTGCTTTGGATGGAAACGCCCACCAACCCCATGCTCAAGATCCTCGACATCGCGGCCCTGAGCAAACTCGCTCACTCCAAGGGCGCACGCGCAATCGTCGATAATACGTTCATGTCGAGCTACTTCCAGAAGCCGCTTGAGCTTGGTGCCGACATGGTCGTGCACAGCGTGACGAAGTACATGAACGGACATTCGGATGTGGTCGGTGGCGTGCTCGTGACCAGCGATACGGAGTGGTACCAGAAGCTCAAATTTTTGCAGAACGCCGTGGGCGCGGTGCCCGCCCCAATGGACTGCTTTTTGGTGATGCGTGGGCTCAAGACCCTGCATGTTCGAATGGAACGCCACGCTCAGAATGCGATGGCCATTGCCCGCCACCTCGAAAAGCATCCCAAGATCGAAAAGGTGATTTACCCAGGCCTCGAGAGCCACCCCCAGCACGCGACTGCCAAAAAGCAGATGTCGGGCTTTGGCGGCATGATCACTTTCTTTTTGAAGGGCGGACTACCCGAGGCACGCGCCTTCCTCGAAAAAGTGAAGCTCTTTACGCTTGCCGAGAGCCTCGGCGGCGTCGAGTCGCTGATCGAGCATCCGGCCATCATGACCCACGCCAGCATTCCGGCCGAGACGCGCCGCGAGCTTGGCATTCATGACAACCTGATCCGGGTGAGCGTCGGAATCGAGGATCTCGCGGATCTCGTGGCCGATCTGGATCAGGCGCTCGGCTGAGTCCCGTCGCAGCGGCCCGGGCGGCCTTGGGTGCGCTCCAGACGCTCGGCAACAGCGTCGACCAGCGGCCGAAGCGCCGGGTTCTTGAGCTTGCCCTGGCTCTTCCATTTCTCGAAAAGTTCGGCCGCTTTCTGGCCCCCGATCGAAGAAAGTGCACCCATCGCGGCTGATTGGATCTGAGGAGATGCATCGGCACCGGAGAACTTTTCATCGAGGATCTCCCAGAGCGCCTGCGGGCAGGCTCGGCCGAGGAGCTGAACGCCCAGAATCTGGAGCTCAGGATTCGAGGAGTCGATCGAGAGCTTGCGGAAGTTGGCAAGCGTCCACGGGTCGCGCATCACTACGAGATAGTTCAGCGCCATCGCCTTTTCGCCGAGGTCGGGCGCGGACTGCAGCCTTTCCTTGAGCAGTGCCACAACCCTGGGCTCGCCCCGGTAGCGCGAGGCCAGAAGCGCCATGGCCTGGGTGCCAAGCCCCCCCTCGCCGCTTCGAGCAAGGGCAAGGAGTTCATCGAGGGCCTCAGCCTTGTATTTTCCCTGCGCATCGCCGCGAACCAGGACTTCCCAGACGGCAAGCTTTTCGGACGGGCTCTGACCCTTGCGATTTTTCAGCGCCTCAAGGAACTTGCGACGTTCGTCATCGGGGCGGGTGCCGAGGCTTCGGATCGCATCCCGCCGGACATCGATCGACTCATCGGTGATCAAGGCTTTCAGGACATCGATCGAGCGGGGCTCCGGAAAACGCCCCAGCGCATAGGCCACGGCTGATCGGACGAGGGGGGATGGGTCCTTGGCCCGCTTGAGCGCCTGCTCGAGCACCCCGGGGTCTCGGGCCGAAGCCAGGCGCATGAGGGCCATGCGAACCTCTTCTTCGCTGGCTCCCGCGCGGGCAAGATTCTCGCGATCGGTCTCCAGAAGCTCCTCCCGCTGCTCGCGGGCGGCCTCGCGGGGGTCTTTCTTGCCAAAGAGGCCGAGCCCATAGCCCGCCAGGGCGATTGCAATGAGTCCTGCGCCGATCCCGAGTCCGAGCTTGGTCCTGTTCATGACCCCAGTTTACATAGGGGTCTGAGCGAGCGCACCCCGCTCGACACTCTTTTTAGCCGAGTGGTTTTCTCGACTAATATCTTGAGAAAGGCCATGGGCTGGGTTAGACAAAGGGTATGCGCAAGCTCAAGCAGCTCCTTCAGCGGTGGCTCCGCTCGAACTCTCGGTCCCGCCTGGCCCTCGCCTGAGGGTCAGAAACCCCGGGCTCCCGATCAGGAGATCCGTCGGATCACCTTAGGGTCGAGGTCCATGACCATTCCCGTGCAGTCCTGTGGCGGCAGATCCTCCTTGGGGTCTGCAAGCTTGGACTTGATCCCGAAGGCAAGCTCATTGAGCAGATCCTTGGCATCCCTCTCCTTGAACTTTTCTAACATCGTGAGCGCAGCCGCTGTGCCGCCGAGCGATTCGATAAACCCATCGGATAGGATCACAACCCGTCCGCCGGGCACCCAGGCCAGAGTCCCCTCGGTCAGAGCCGGACTCGCAAGTGAGTTTCGCGAACCCTGCGAAAGCGGGCCTCCCTGTGCCGCAAGCTCCTCGAACGAGCCCTGCGGCGCACGGTAAAAGGCCCTTACCGATCCCAGCGTCAGGTAGCGGAGGACGTAGTCCTTGCGCGAGAGAGTTCCGTAAAAAATCGAGAGCCGATCTTGAGGCCCAAGCGGGGTAAGCAGCTCTTCATAAAACGAGCGGACCATTTCGCGCACCGAGCGCGACTGCTCAACGCTCACCCGCGAGACCACGCGAACGACGGCCGACAGCACCGCGCTCGAAAGTCCGTAGCTCGACGAGTCGGTGACGAGGATGCCGAGCTGCTGCCCGTCCTGGCTCTCGGCGAGATCGAAATAGTCGCCGCCGGATTTTTCGCCCGCAAGATAGCGGCTCGTGATGTTGAATCCCTTCACATCGGGAAATCGAACCGGGAGCCTCGCCTTTTGCAGGCGTTCAAGGACTTCAAGGTCACCCTTGAGGTTCTTCATCACACCCTCAAGCGAGGACTGGAGCTCGAGGACGTCCTGCACGATCCGGTGCTGCTCGTAGTTTTTGAGTTTGCTCAAGAGCTCCAGCGGCCGGATGGGGTGAATCAAAAGATCATCGACCTGCCCCGACAAGAAGGCCTGCGGAAGGGGTGCCTGGTCGTCGACCCAAAGCCAGAGCGAGACTCCTTTGCGGGATTCAGAGCGACAGAATTGCTCGAGCCAGCCCTTGAGATCGCTCGAGGACCCATCCACAACCACGATCTTTCCGGGGCCCGGCGCTCGGGAGAGCTCGACCACATCGATGTGCCTGAGCTCCCCGAGCAGGCGCCTGAGCTCGGCTGCAATCCGCGTCTCCTCGGCAGGAGAACCGCTCCGAACAGAAATCGAGAGGGTGGAGGCCATCAGAACGCCTTCACCACGTACTGGACCATCCAGCGACGCTCACGAGCCGAAGCTGCTGCTGTGCCGAGGTCCTCCGTGTACCAGGCCAAGTTGATGTCCGCGCGGTTGGTCTTGAAACCGCCACCTGCCTGCAGGGCTCCGAGTGCATACCCCGCCCTGAGTGCAAAGCTGCCACGAATGTTGGCCTCGACGCCAAACGAGGTGCGATCGATCAGTGAAAAGCCGCTCTGCTGGGTGGCGTCCTTGACCTGCGCCGACCAAGTCATGAAGCCTCCGCCCCTGAAGCGCGGCTGCAACGAAAACCCCACGTCGACGGTCATGGGATCAGCGGCAGGAGCGCCCGTGATGTTGCTTGCAAACGAGATCAGGCTCACTTCCTTGAAAGTCGTACCGAGGACGTTGCGCGCAACCACGCTCAACGTAGGTACGTAGGCCACCGGAACTGCGATCGTAACTCCCAGGGTGTGCGAGACGCCCGAGCCCTGTGCAAGCTGCTGGTGATACCCCATGGGGCTTGATGACGAAGGAATCCCGGTCACCTCGCCCTCAGCCTTGCTGATGTATTGAAGAGAATACCCCACCTTGAAGAGGCCTCCGGCAAGACGGGTTCCCACCCCGACGGCGGGAACGATGCGATAGCTGCTTCGATAGTTGACCGTCCCCCCGGAGGACGAAGCCGCGTTTCGCGCCTGCATGAGGATTCCAAAGCCGACGCCGGGTGCAGAAAAAGCAGGAACGAGGGTGAATCCGAATCCCGGGTACTCGCCCGGCGACAGGGACGGAAAATAGGCAGAAAGTTTCGTGGCCTTGATCGTGTTGATGTCAGCACCTCCCAGAAAATCCTGGTTGGCCTCGAGGCTCAGGTTCAACACATCGGCGGTCATGGTCCGGCCTGAAGCCAGCGCCGCCGGGTTGATGAAGAGCCCCGAAGCCCCATCATCGGCAAGGGTGAGAAATGCATCGCCCATCCCGGCTGCGCGGGCAGGTACGTACATGGCCCCGGGGATCGAATTGCGGGCTCCCGCCCAGGCCAAGGGCCCAAACCCGATGGCAGTCCCCAGTGCGATCGTAAGTGCTTTAAATCTATCAACTTTATTCATTTTTCGCTCTCCGTGGGGATCTTGCTTCCCCTCCACCTCATTTCGGCACATCGGGCCATTAGGAATAGTCTGGAAATGGAGCCTTAGGTCTTCGCGCGCCAGAGCCGAGAAGCTTAAAGAGATGGGGATCCACAAACCCGCCATACCCGCATGGGAAAAGCTTCCGGACTGGGCCGAGGCGGCTGCCAGCAGCCTCATGGAGGCCCTGCGCCTGCGGGATCCCTACACCTATGGCCACTGCCGAAGGGTTGCACGCCATGCCCGCCTTCTTGCCCAGGCGGCGGGACTGAGCGAGTGGGACCAAAAAAAGGTCGAGTTCGCAGCCCTCTTCCATGACCTGGGCAAGATCGGAATTCCGGACGAAGTCCTGAACAAGCCGGGCCGCCTGACGGCCGCCGAGGCCCTGGTCATACGCGAACATCCCGTCAAGAGCGTCGAGATCATCCAGCCGCTCGCAGCGGTACCCTTTTTCGAAGCCACCGTCCCGGGAGTGCTCCACCACCACGAGCGCGTGGATGGATGCGGATATCCCTACGGACTGAGCGGAGATGATATTCCGGTGATCGCCCGGATCATCCTCATCGCCGACACCTTCGACGCGATGACTACGACACGTCCCTACCGAAAGGGACTCGACCATGATGTTGCCTACAAGGAGCTTCGGAAATTCGCCGGAAGGCAGTTCGACCCCCACCTGGTGAAGGTTTTTCTGCAGGCACACCCGACCTGGGGCGCACTCGAAGAAGAAATCACCGAAGCGTTCGTTAAATCAGGGATCAAAAAAGCGGCCTGACAGCAGCGCCAGCTGCGAAAGCTCTTTTCGGTCGGCATCAAACGCTTCGGGCGTCTCGCCCAGGCGGATCACCTCGCGATAGGGGGCGAGCACCGGAAAGCTCTCCGAAATCCAAGCCGATGCCACGCGAGGAGAAAACCCGAGCGACCTGCGTACCAGCAGCCTGCGCAGCTCCTGAGGCAGGGCACGAGCCTCCCATTGGATTAAGCCTGCGGCCAGCTTCGGATCATCGAGCTGGTGCCAGAGCTCGCCGCAGGCGATCGCGCCGAGGACACCTGCAAGCCAGCGCCTGCACAGAAATCCGGACATCGAATCAGCGCGATCGAGCGTGCTGACCAACCCTTCTTCGAAGCGTTTAAAGCGCGCCTCGAAGGTGAGTTTTGTCATGGAGTCGATCGGACGCCCATGCTGCTGCGACATCCACAGGAGGTCAAACAACAGTCCTGCCAGGAAGGAAGAGTCGCAGTAGGCCGGATCACGCCCGGGCTTGGCAGCGACCCAATGCTCCACCCGCTCCGAGATCCTTCGCGCATGAGCGAGCTCGCTCCTGACTCCCCAGAGTGCGTGGAGTTGACCCGTGATCCAAGCCACCCGACAGCGCTCAATGCCCAGGCGCGGCACCCAGTAGTCCACCCCTCGCACCTTTTCTTCGGTTCGTCCGGTACTGCGCTCCCACTCGAGCGAGAGCCACGCACTGGCGGCGGGATTTGCGCGCGTCGCGGCTTCGAGCTGCTCGGCCCCGGCATCCCGATCCGAGAGCACGGTGACAACGGTTTGACTGAGACTCGGAAGCTCGAAGTACGGCAACACATCCTGCCTGAATCTTGAAAGCTTCTCGGGAAACGACCCCCGACCTCGAGGCTAAAGAGCGTTCTCAAAAAGCTCAAGCGTGTTAGACTTTCTTCACAGAGTTCACCCGGCAACGCCCATGGCACAAATCCGCACCCTCAACCCGCCTCGCCCCGGAACCTCGGCCACCCTGATGGAAGCATCAGGAACGCTGGCGCTCGATGAACTGGAAACCTTTGGCCGCTCCATCCTCGCCGCCTTGAAGGCCTCCCCAAAGGGGCGAAGCTGCATCCTGGACCTCTCGAAGCTGATTCCCGGCCCGGCAGGCAACTGGGAACATGCCCTCAAGGCCGAACTCGTGCGCCGGGTGGCGCAGTCATCCGACCATGACCTCTGGATCACAGGCCTCTCGAGCGACCGTGGCTGGAACCACGGGGCAAGCGCGGGAGACCTTCTGAAGCTCCTGGAAAGCCCTGAACTTGCCGACTCTCACTTCTCGGATTGGCTCGAGCGCCGAATCGCTGACTGCGAAGCACAGGCCGATGCACTGGCAAAGTCTCTGCCTCCTCCCGACCTGTCAGCGCGCCGGAGTCAGGCCATCGAGGCCCGTCGGCTGCGCCAGGCGGAAGCGAAGCTTGCCTTGCGGATGCAAGCCCAAGCACCGGTCCAAGAGACCGGCATCCTGCCCCACTCTCTGAGTCGCCTCGAAGAAAAGATTCTCGCCGCACTGGCAGCCCAGGGGATTGGCCCGAAGGAGTCATCGCGATGAGTTCGCAGCTGCGCATCCGCAGACTCAAGCAGAAGCTTGCCGAAACCTCCGGCCGCCTCCGCAGCCTCGAGGGCAGGCACCTGAACCGCCGCCGACCATCGCCTGCTCCGGCAGCGGCGCCACCCGACACACCCAAGGCGCTTCTTGAGCTTCTGGCGCGCGACCTGGACCCGCCCCATCGCCATGCGCTCCTTGCGCGCGAAGAGCAGCTCAGGCATCAGGCGCTCGCCTATTTTCAAACATCCAAGGTGGACCCGAAGCTATGGAAAGACCTCGCATCCTCATAATCGAAGATCACGCCGACACGCGAAGGTTCCTTGAGTCCATGCTCAAGAAGGACCATGAGGTGATCACGGCCGAGAATGCCGTGATCGGCATCGACTACGCGCGCAATCAGCATCCTGATGTCATCCTGCTCGATGTGATGCTGCCCATCCTGAGCGGACTGGATGCGTGCAGTCTTCTCAAGGGCGACGAGAAGACCCGAAACATCCCGATCATCTTCCTGTCTGCCAAGGGTACCGTAAATGACATCAGCCACGGACTCGGCCTCGGAGCGGACGACTACCTGCCCAAGCCCTTTGACTTCAAAGAGCTCACGGCGAGGATCCGTGCCCGGCTTCGCAGGTCCGGAGAAAACCGCATGGCCCCCATGCAGGTGGGCGATCTCAACATCAACCCCGCCGAGCGCGTCGTCACCCTCGGAGGCAAGGCCATCGCCCTCACCAACACGGAGTTTGATCTGCTGCGGGTGCTTGCCACGCGTGCCGGTCAGGTGGTTTCACGCGCCGAGATCCTCAAGGACGTCTGGCGCGATGAAGCAACGCAGACCAACGATCGCACGATCGATGTGCACATCCGCGCACTCCGAAAGAAGGTGCCCTACCTCACCCGTCACATCATTTCGATCTATGGGGTCGGATACAAGTTCGAGAAGTGATCAGCGCTTGAGCGGAACCAGCGAGACCTCGATCTCGCGTGTCTCTCCCTTTTCGACCACAAAGCTCTCGATGACCTGCCCCATGTCGAGCAGATTAAAAAACTCGAGCCTGTAGGAACCCGGCGGAAGCTTCACGACCTCCACGCCGCCCGGAGAAGTCGCACGATAAACCCAGGGCTGGCCACCCACTTCCACACGCAGGTTCGCGCTGGCAGTCGTGCTGCGATACTTGAGAATGCCATAGGTTTCAGGCTCGAGATCCACCCGCACCAGGAACTCCTGACCCTCGGCTCCCATGGAAACCCTTGCAGGATCGACCATCCCCTCGATGGTCTTGGGCCTGAAGCCCGGGGCATCGATCTCGATCTGAAACTGCTCGTCCATCGCCACGAAAGCCGTCAGCTCACCACTCACCGGAACCTGCATCTGACCGCTGCTTCCCGGAATGGGCTTGCCATTCACCCGCACGTTGGCCCTGCCACCTGCGGGACTGATCTGCAGCTGGAGCGCCACCTGGTTCACCTTGGCAGGTCGACGCGCTTCCTTGCCCACGAGCTGGGCCATGGTCATGTCCTGCTGCGGGGATTTCTTGCTTGCTGCCCCCGGAAGCCCGAGCTCCTCGCCATAGAGCAACCACACGACGGCCGCCACCGATGCGGCAGCCAGGAATGACTTGAATCCTCCGCCCGGCTCCGGACCCTGCGGGATCGCTTTGGGTGCGCGCGGACGCACTCCGGATCCCGTACCCGTCCCGGTCCTGACCGGCGTGGCTCCCGTGCGGGGCTGCTGCGAAAGTTGGGGCTGTTGCGGCCTGATCGGCGTGGAAGCGGTGGTTGTTGCCCCGGATTTAGGTGCTTCGACGGCGATATCCACCTGCACCTGCCGGATATCGACCTGCGTGGTCTCGAAGTTGCGGCTGCCCGTGGAGCGCCGATCCTTCAGGTCCCCGTCACTCGAGGCAGGTGGGGGCAGCCCGAGCAAATCCGAGCGCTCCTCGACACTCAGGAGTGAGAGGAGGTTCCCGGCCTTTTCGTTCAGGCGCTGAAGATTTTTGCGGTCCTCGACAATCTCGTTTGAGAAAAGCTGCTTGATCTCGCCGGCAAGATCGATCGGATTGAAATCCGGATTGAATGAGACCAGCCAACGCTGGAGCTTGCGCTGGAATTCCAGTGCGTTCGGAAAACGCTTGTCCCGGTCCTTGGCCAGTGCCTGCAGCACGATGTAGTCGAGCTCATGAGGCACCAGTTTGTTGAACTCCGAAGGGGCACGAATCGTGTTCTGGCAGTTCTGGATGAGCCTCAGGGTGGCAAGATCGTTGTCGCCGGCAAAAAGCTTGCGTCCGGCAAGGAGCTCCCAAAGCACGATGCCCAATGAAAAGAGATCACTCCTGCCGTCGAGCTGGCCCGTTCCGGGATCAATCTGCTCGGGTGAGAGGTAGCTGGGCTTTCCCTTGATCACACCAGCACGCGTCTGCTCCGAGTTGGTCGCAGCCTTTGCGATGCCAAAATCGATGATCTTCACGTTGCCGTCGTATGACAGCAGGATGTTCTGGGGGCTGATGTCGCGATGGACGAGATTCAAGGGTTTGCCGTCGAGCTTGTCCTTGAAAGTGTGGGCGTAATGCAGGCCTGCCGCCGCCTGGGCGATGATGTAGACCGCAAGATCGGGAGGAAAGTTTCCCACACGCTCGAGGATGCGATCCTTGACGTACCTGAGGCTCTTGCCCTCGATAAACTCCATGGCGATGAAGGGCTGATTGTCCTCCTCACCAAAGTCCTGCAGTTGCACGATGTTCGGGTGATTGAAGTTCATCATCACCCGAGTCTCGGCCTGGAACATGGAGAGAAACTCAGAGTTGCTTCCGAAGGTCGGCTGGATTCGCTTGATGACGAGCGTGCGCCCGAGGCCTTCGGTCGTGATCTGCCGTGCGCGGAAGATCTCGGCCATTCCGCCCTGGGCGATCATGTCGAGCAGGAAATACCGCCCGAATTTTTTCAGCGCATCTTGCATGCCGAGACTTATCCCCTCTTAGGGCTTTTCGGTGCCCAATGGGGAAGTCTTGAAGCTTTTAGGGCGATTCCAGGTCGGCCAGGAGGCGCTGGATGAAGCCACCGAATCCGCCGTTCGAGAGCACGGCCACCACGTCGCCCCGGGCCGCGAACTCCGCCACCTGCTTGACGCCGGACTCGACCGAGCCCATGACCCAGGCCTGCGCACCGCCGTCTGTCAGGTCCTTGACGAGCTGATCGCTCGAGAACTGGTCGTCGGCCACGATGCGCGAAGTATCGTAGGGCTGGGCGATGAAGGTGGCCCCCGCCTCGCGGAAGGCCTCGGCGTATTCGTGCTGGAAGACCTTTCTGCGGGAGGTCGCGCTTCTGGGCTCGAAAACAGCGATCAGCCGGCGTCCCGCATAGCGCTTCTTCAGGGCCTGAAGTGTCTCACGCACGGCGGTCGGATGATGTGCGAAGTCGTCAATGACGAGCACTCCCCTGCGCTCGCCGCGCTCTTCCTGCCGTCGCTTGACGCCCCTGAACGAAGCCAGTGCCTCCCGCACTTGCGCCGAAGGAATACCCATGCGAGTGGCCAGAATCCACACGGCCATCGCATTCAATGCATTATGAGCACCGGGCACCTGCAGCTCGAGCGTTTCGACCGGAGTCGCTGATCCCCGCTTGAGGATTCCGAAACGAAGCAGGCCTTCGGGCGTCGTCTGGATCTCGCCGAGCTGGTAGTCGGCGTTTCGTCCGTGCGCATTGCGTCCCGACGCGTAAGTGATCACCGGCACAGGTGACTTCTTTTCGAGGCCCACCATCGACTCGTAGTCCTGGCAGAGGATGAGGCTCCCGCCGGGACGAATCCGCGAGAGCAGGCCGTCAAAGGCTCGCTTCACCGCAGCGAAGTCCGGGTAGATGTCAGCATGGTCGTATTCCATCGAAGTGAAGATCACGTCGTCAGGAAGGTAGTGATTGAACTTCGGAACCTTGTCCCAGAAAGCCGTGTCGTACTCGTCACCTTCGAGAACAAACGGTCGGCCCGCCTCCGTTGACTCGACATGGAAGCTGTGCGGAAGGTCCTGGAGCACTCCACCGATGAAGTAGCTCGGCTTGCGACCCACATGATGGAGCACAAAGGCCATCATGCTCGAAGTGGTGGTCTTGCCGTGCGTTCCCGCCACGACGATGTTCCGGGTCTTGGGGAGCAGAAGCTTTTCCATCGCCTCAGGCAGTGAGGTGTAGGCGTACCCACCGCTCCGCGCCTCGACCGCCTCGGGGTTGTCCGAGCGAATGACATTGCCGATCACCACCAAATCAGGCTTTCGTCCCAGCGCCATGAGGTTCTCAGCTCGATAACCGTTCTGGAGCTTGACGCCCGCCTGCGAGAGCACGTCGCTCATGGGCGGATACACGTTCTGGTCGCTTCCGGTGACTTCGATCCCCCTGCGTCTCAAAAAGGCTGCAAATGCGCCCATCAGGGTTCCGCACACACCCACCACATGCACGTGCTTGAGTTCTTCGAATCTTGCCGGAATCTGCTCTGGAATCATCCTGCTAGCGTGACCCGGCGCTCGACCGAGCGTCAAGCCTGAGGTCGATTGCCAGTGCGTCATGGATCCGGGGCCGAAGCTTCCTTGCACCGGGGTGATCCCGCCCCAGATGAACCCGCCCGCTCAACATTGAGAAAGCCCAGCCCGACTCAAGATCGATCCAGAGCGAGGTTCCGGTAAATCCCAAGTGCCCGACCACTCCGGCACGCGATGCGAGCGTGGGTCCGGCTGAGGACTCGGGGCCATCCGGCAGGTCCCACCCCAGGGTGCGCGCAGGCCCTTGCGGTCCGATCACGCGCGCGAGCATCCTCCCACGCACAGAGGGATCGAGAAAGGCAGGGTCAAAAATCCGACGCACCACTGCGATGAGCTCCGACATGCTTCCGAAAAGGCCGGCATGACCCGCAAAGCCCCCCATGCTCCAGCAGTTCTCGTCGTGCACCTCACCCTGAAGGGCCCCGCCCCGCCACTCGACGATCTCGGTCGCGGCACACGACTCATCCACCGGCTGCTTGAGCGTGCCCAAGCGACGCACCCGCCTGAAGCCCGCAGACATTCCGGGCATCTCACGTCTCCAGACGCCATCGAGCGGCTGACCATGGATCTCCTCGAGCACGAAGCCCAGGAGCAAAAACGAGAAGTCCGAATACAAGAATCTTGCACCGGGCGCGGCCTCAGGGAGCTGGCTGTAGATTCGCGTACGAAATGCCTGCTGCCGTTCTGCGACAGGCATTTCAGGCAGGCGATCACCCCACTTCTCCACGAGAGCCTGCCAAATGGGCTCCCACGCCTTGAAGCCCGCCGAGTGCGACAGCAGGTGGCCGATGGTGATGCCCCTCCATCCGTCAGGTGCATGCGCAAGGATGGCCCCCACCTCGGTGGTCTCCGAAAGCCAGCCCCTCTGGATCGCCCGCCAGATGAGCGGTGCCGTGCAGAGCACCTTGGTGAGCGATGCCCAGTCAAAAACCGTCTCGACCGTCATGGGTTGCGGGGACGGCGAGAGCCTGCGACGTCCACCTGCAATGACGAGCTGATCACCGCCCCGCCGGGTTTCGAAAACCGAAACCACGGCACCCGGCACGAGCCCTTCGGCGATGCCCTGCTCAAGGACGGCATGCGTCCACTCAAAACGGTCAGATGACAGCATGTTCCCTGAGCAGTTCTCCCCGCGCGAAACGCGAAGCTGCGAAACAGGACGCATCCAGGGTCTCGTAACGACCCTTCACGATCTTCTCGGCCAGCAGCAGGCCCGCTGCATAGCTGTGCATCGCCCCGTGGCCGGAAAACGAATGCGCCTCGTAAAGCCCGGTACGCTCTGCCCCAAGTTCTCCCACCACCGGACCGATGATTGCCGACTCATCGGGCGAAACCTCGTAGAGTCCCGCCCAGCCCGTCAGGTGCTTGAGCTGCTCAAAACCGGTGGAGCGCTCATAGAGCGCGGGCCAGATCGACTCCTCAAAAAAACGCTCGCCGTCGTACTCATAGTTCACGCCTGCGGGTTCGTCGGGGGTCGCAAATCCGGCAAGCCCGTTGGTTGCTTCAGGATGAAAGTAGACACCACTCGGGTCAACGACCATGCCGTAGGGAGTGAGATCGACTCCACGGGAGTCAAAAATGCATACCTGTCGCCGCACCGGATGGGACGGACAGACATAGCCCAGCGCTGCTGCGATCTTTGGAGCCCAGGGCCCCGCACAGTTGATGACCCTGTCGGCATCGAACGAGACATCCGTCCAGGGCAACCCTTCCATCTCAGGAAGTCCGGCAAAAACCGCGAGCTTCGCTTCATGAAAAGCGGGCGAATGCAGCTGCCTTGCCTCCACCTTCCAGCCGCCGGAGTGCGGCGCTCCGCCCATCACCCAGGTGCGGTCTTCGAATACCACGCCAAGCTCGCGCGCCTTCGCGCGGTAGTGGTTCTTGAGCAGGTTCGGGTTCACCAGTCCGTCGCGAGGAGCGAACACGGCACCGGCCAGATCGTCGGTCTTGTCGATGAAGGGCACCCGACGCCTGAGCTCGGCGACATCCCATGCCTGCACCTCCCACCCCAGCGACTGCTGGAGATCGCGGGCCTTGAGTGCAGCGGGCATCGTCTCGGGGGTCTTGAGCCAGAGGTATCCGCAGGGACGGTAGCCCACTTCTTCTGCGACACTGGCAAAGTAGTCGATCGAGATCTGCGACATCCGGATGTTGATGGGCTGGCCCCAGGTCGCACGCACTCCGCCCGCATTCAGCTCCGAGCTGCTCAGCGAACCCTCGAGATCAAAGTCGACGACGCAAATGTCACGGACTCCCATACGAGCCAGGTGCATTGCAACCGAGCTTCCGATCAGGCCACCTCCGATGATCAGAGTGGTCGATTTTTTACGGGGGCTTCTCGCCGAAATTGACTTCGAAATTCCCATGGGCGCCGACCTACCACATCAGCGTGGTGTAAGTCTCGGCGACGATCTTGGGCTCGCCCGCCTCTTCGGCGATATAAAGAATCTTGGTGCCGCGCGAGCGATGGCCCACCGAGCCTCCCTTGAGCTTCGAGTGGTAGTTCTGCGTGAAGGTCACCATCGAATATTTGGGATGCTGGTAGAAGCGCACGTCTTCGGGCCCGATGCGAATCGAGTCGTAGCGGGAATTCAGGCCCGACTTGTAGCTTCGCCACTGATCGCGGTCCCTGCCCTGTGCCGAGAAGTCCGTGTGGTAGTGCGCGATGTAACGGTCGGTGACCTTGGACTCCCAGGCTTCGATCCAGCGATCAAAGAATCCGCGGAGCTTCGCGTCCTGCCCCGGCTTCAGGTACTGGTCGGTTAGATCCGGGAACACGAGGATCGGCGTCAGTCCGAGGCGGATGAAAGGCTTCACTTCGCGGATCTGCTCATTTTCGAGCACGATGCAGCCTTCGCTGTCGTAGTTCTGCTTCAGGCGTTCGGGCGTGTCCGTCGCATGCAGCATGATGTCGTACCCCGTACGTCCAGCCATCTGGTCGTACGTGTTGGGATAGTCCATGTAGAAGGCCATCTTGCCGA
>CAIOHW010000435.1 GCA_903858195.1 Oligoflexia bacterium
CGAGCCCATGAAGGGGGAGATTCAGCTTCAGGAACTCGGAGGCGAACCGGCGCACCGACTCGAGGCTTGCAAGGTCCAGCTCGAGGACTTCGATTTTTCCGGAAACTCCCGCGGCTGCGATCTCGTCTCGTGCCTTCTTCCCTTCCTGCACGCGCCTGCAGGCCAGGATGACCCTTGCTCCCTGTTTGGCCAGCTGCTCGACCGTGACACGCCCGATTCCGGAGTTGCCGCCGGTGACGATGTAGGTCTTTCCGGTGAGGTCGGTGTGGAGCAGTTTGGTTGGGCAGCAGTGGATTTTAGGCATTTGACGCGGCGCTTAAGTAAAAGGTGGCGGACACCTTTTTGATGGCGGAGAGGGAGGGATTCGAACCCTCGATACGGTGTTACCCGTATACACGCTTTCCAAGCGTGCGCCTTCAACCACTCGGCCACCTCTCCACTCGGGATGCGAAAACGTCATTCGGGGATAGCACGGGGTCCCGGGGTTTTCAAAGGTGGCTTTGTCGATTCAGCCCGTTGCGGGAATCAACCCAGCGAGCTCCAGCCTGGGCCTGGCTAGGGCCTTGGGCTCGCGCCAGTCCGTCAGGACCGGCTGCAGCCTGCGGGCGCGGATCGCATCGAACAGGCTTCCGATCGACAGGGTCTCGGCCTCGGCGGGGCTCAAGTTGAGCCGGGTGCGCCACGCCTCGGCCTGACGGGGCGAGTGGAAGTCGCTATTTGCGATCACAGGCAGGCCCGAGGTGGCGACCTCGGGAAAGAATCGCTCCTGGGTCGCGCATTCCCAGGCGTCAATATAGGGGGCATAGAGCTTGCGGTTATCCCAGAGGTGGTAGGTCTGGTGCAGGATCTTTCCCGTCGAAACGGGGTGGGCTGCAATGACGAGCATCGAGAGCCTCTTGGCCACCATGCACGCCTCAAGGGGCGTGTGGTCGGGATCAAGGGCCGCAAGGTCCCAACCATTCCGGGCCAGGACCACCAGATGCGCCGAACGGTGGTGCGAGAGGGTGTTCTGGGTGAGTTCCACTCCCGGAATGATCCGCATCTGGTACTGGTGCCAGGCCCGGCGCGCCTCGGACTCCAGAAGCTCGATGTAGCGGGGAAGTGAATCGGGTGTGAGCGTCCGCTTGAGGAGCTTTGCCATGCGCCCCAGCGGGGTCGTGCGCTGGCACCAGTGGTCCGTGATCGCAAGAACCCGGGCTCCCCGAGTTCCGTACCAGTCAATGAGCTCGGGCAGGGAAAGCGTCCCGTCGCTGAAGGTCGTGTGAGTATGAAAGTCAGCCATCACCATGTGCCCTTTATGTGGCACGAAAGTCAGGGCAACTTTCAAGTCCGGTCAGGGTTGGGTCAGAACCGTAAAAGTCGGCCTTTACCGCACACAGCAGACGGCACAAACCGAGCGGCGAAAAAAAACCGCATGGAACAGGCGTCCCATGCGGCCTCACGAGTACGAGAAATCTGAGTCAGCTTCGACTCACCAAACAAAGCGGAAGTTCAGTGCCAGATCCGCCACCTTGGGAGTGGCATAGCCGGCTTCAACCGAGAACTTGGCAGGGCCGAAGTTGAGCTGGCTGCCTGCCATGATGCGCTGGCTCACGATCGCAGGCTTGCGGGCGGGCGACTCCAGATCGAGGGTCCCGAGGCCGACCGTGCCTACGGCGTTGTTGGTGATGTTGCCCGAGATGCCGCCATCGGTCTTGGCGGATCCAAAGTTAAAGCGAAGGCCCGTGCCGCCGTAAATCGACCAGAACTTGAGAAGCGAGATGCCCGTCTGCAGGTCGACCGGGATCGTGATGGCGGAGGTCTTGATGCTGAATCGCGCGTCCGGAGCCCAGTTGACCGCATCGAGGCCCGATCCTGAGCTGAAATTCAGGTCGCCGTTGATGCTTGCGGTGAGCGATGAGTACTGCACGCCCGTGGTGACCGAAAGGCCATCCCAGCGAAACGCCCAGAGGTAGGACTTTGCGTCTTTGAGCCAGTAGCGTCCCATGATCCCGAAGCTCGACATTGAAAAACCCGCCGTGGGCGAGACATCGCTCAGGTCAATGCTCATGAAGTTGATGAAGTAGTCGACCTTGGCGGGGTCCAGACCCAGGGTCGCTGCGCGCGGGAGGCGCTTGGCATTGAATCCGATCGTGACCACCGGCTGTCCGGAAAGGCCGATGGCGGGAAGGGCGTTTTGGGTCGTCTTGAGCGAGAAATCCGACTGCGCGGCAAGTGCGAGTCCGCCCCCTGTCGAGATCGAAAACAGGTCTCCGCGCACGGGACCATCGGTGCCAAGGCCTGCATAACTGCCGCGAGCGGCGTTGGCCATGGAGCCCAGAAAGCCATCGAGCATCGTGGCCGAAAAGGTGCCGTTGACTGAGTCTTCGAGTGCATCGAGTGCGAGGTCGATTGCGCTGCCGGTGGACTGGGTGCGATCCGTGATTGAAAAGCTGATGGCATGGGCGGTGAGGCCCTGCCCGAGCAGGGCGATCCCAGCAGCGGCAGCTGCAAGGATGTGGCGACGAGAGCCCGAAGTCATGGGCGAGATGGATAGGGTCTTTTTCATGGGGTGATTTTGCTC
>CAIOHW010000436.1 GCA_903858195.1 Oligoflexia bacterium
CCTTGGGCTTGGCGTTGATGTCGAGCACGAGCCATTCGATCGGACGATGGAGATCCGAGGACTGAAGTTCACTCGCAGTCTTTCGTACATGTTTGAATCGGTTGCCAAAACGACGTGCCAGCATCGGGTCCATCTCGCCCGGATCCACTCCGATCACCTCAAGGCCGCGAAGCAGCAGGGCATACGAGGCTCCGCCCGGAGCAGAGCCCACTTCGAGCGCACACTGGCCCTCGGCCGGAGCGGCTCCCGACCAGGCGATGGCCTGCTCAAGCTTGATGAAGGCGCGCGAGGGTGAGTCTTCGGGCATCTCGACCGGAATTGCCCCCCCGGCGCGTTGAGAGGGGCTTCTGGAGGTGCGGCGATGAAAACCAAGCCAGAGTTCGGCCTCGGCCGCATCGACTCCCGAAATGTCGATCACCCAGTCGGGCTTGTCGGTGCGGGTGACGAGATCCCCGAGCAGCGAATTCATGTCAGATTGCCACTGGGGTGCCTCCTCACCTGCGGCTTGCAGGTCGCGCTCCCAGACCTCAAGCCCGTGGGGGCCAGGCCCAAGTTTCGCGAACAGGGCCCTTGCTTCTTGGGCACAGGCCTCGACGGACGCCATCTTTCCGACCGAAAAACCCCAGCAGCGGGCAAATACGGAACGAAGCTGGAAGTCGGCAGGCAGCGGAGCCCCGTCGGCCCGCTTGAAGGTCACGAAGCCCGGCCGCGAGAAGGCAAAACGCAGCTCTGGATGCGTCGATGCCAGCTCATCTTTCAGGGCCTTCTCGGCCCCGACCTGGCAGCAGACGTAGATGAAGGGTGTCAGAGGATCCGTCCGCCGAAGTAGGCACCAAAGTGTGCCGTGTCGGCACTCGGTGCAGTACCCGTGTAGAGGTTTAGGAAGGGTTGCACCCAATAGCCGTTCTTAAAGGTGTAGGTCGGACCAACCGCCAGAGTGGGACGCATGCCTGACTTCCAAGTGAGGAGGCCCTCGCCCTGCGGACGCTCAAAGAAGCTTTCAGAGAAGGCGCTCCAGCTCACGCGATCATTCAGCGTGTAGGTGAGGACAGGCTGCAGAAAAATGGAGTTCGTGGTGCCGCCTTCCTTGAGCGTGAGGGCGGGGACAATCGCCGGTGCGAGCTTCCACTGGTTCTTTTTACCAAATGAGTAGCTCACTACTTTTACTGCGCGCACCGTGAAGTACTGTCCGTCCTTGCGTGAGGCCTCGGTCAGTGCGGGTGACACTTCATACCGCCCCCACCAGCTGTACTTCTTGTTTTCGAAGTGCGTGCCGGCGATGCCGATAAAAGGATTGGAGAGGCTGGCCAGCGGCGCTCCGTCAGCACGAGCCACCGGACTCCAGTTCACGAAGTTGATGAAAGTGTAGCGAAAGTTTCCATCGGCCGTAGCCGGTGCATTCAAGTTGAGCTGCTGCGTGATCACCATCGGTGATCCGGGCTGGCCCTCGGGAGTGGCCGTGCGGCCGGTGTTCATCTGTCCGAGCGCAGGTCCGTAGGTCCAGCCAAAGGTGGTGAGTCTCAGGTCCTGATACCAATGTTTCGGGAGCTCGGTCTTGGACTGGCCGGTTGCGGCGAGAGCAGCAGAAGAGCAAAGCAGTACCGAAAGGGCCAGATAGCGAGGGTTCGTTTTCATGGGCGCCTGTTATGCCCGCTTGCTGGCGGTTTGTCAACGCGCAGCGTCAATTCAGGGTCCCTCCCTAAGTTCGCGGAATGGTGGTGACGCCCTTCACGAAGCCGCGCGCTTTGCC
>CAIOHW010000437.1 GCA_903858195.1 Oligoflexia bacterium
CACTGATCGCAAGGTCAAGACCGTGGCCCGCTTCAATGAGTCGCGGCCCAACCTGCTCTCATTCCAGGTCGAAGGCGAAGAACGATGGCTCTACACTTCGGACATCAAGGGACTCGGTGAGCGCACCGTCCGCGACAACACGGGCTCGGTCTGGGATGTGATGGCCTACAACGGCGACCAGCTCCGCATCGAGAACAAGCGCTGGATCATCACGCGCGACACCTATTTCAAGGAAGAGGAAAACCTCGTCGATCTCACTCTCCAGGTCACCCTGCGCAATGGCAAGAAATCCAGGATCTCGGTCAAGATGCCGAACTTCACCGATCCCAAGGCAGGACCTCTGCTTGAAGGATGGCTTCTGGATCTTTTCGGGAGCCTCCCTGAACGTTACATCGAGGACTTCAAGGACTTCACCCTGTCGCCTGGCGCATTCGATCGGGGTTTCAATACTCGAGGACTCTTCCAGAGCGACGGCAACAAGATCACCATCTTCATGGGCAAGACCGAACGACTCACGAAACTCCAAGAAGTGAGTTGGCATGAGTACGGCCATTTCCTTGCCAAGCGCGTCTACGGCAGCACCAACCTCGATTACGCCTACTCACAGGCCGCCAAGGCGGATGGAACCATCGTCTCGGACTACGGCGCGACGGAAATTGCCGAGGACTTCGCCGAGGCCATGCGGGTGTATTTCGTCACGGACGGCGGAAGGACCTCACCCAAGCTCCGCGATCGCCTCCATAATCGATTCAAGATCATCGACAAGATCGTGAAGGCGAATCCCGATGCCATCGAAGCCTTCATGTCCGAGTTCTACGCCATGGAGGCCGAGGAGCTCAAAAAACGCAGGTTCGTTTATGTTGTCGTCGGGGGTGGCGCCATCGGGATGTTCATCACCGCTCGCCAGGTTCACGCCTTTCCTCTCGAAGCCGGGACAGATCCGTAGCGAGGCCTACCTGACGGGATCCACCTTGCACTTGCGGCCCTTGATTCGGCCGTTTCGCAGGCTCCAGAGGGCCTTTTCAAACACCCGCTCGGCGACTGCCACATAGCTCAGTCGATCGTGGATCTCGATCTTGCCGATGTCGGCGCCAGCAAGCCCCCCGGCCTCGCCGGTGAGCGCCCCAAGGATGTCGCCCGGGCGCATCTTGTCCTTTCGACCGGCAGAGATCATCAGCGTGCGCATCTGTGCGGCACCCTCCACCACTTCATCCAGGCGCTTTTGCAATCGGTCTTGGAGCCCATCCAGATCGAGCTGCCTCATCGACGGGAGCTCCTTGGCCTGGAGCTTCACTTTTGCGTACTGCTCAATCAGTTGGAGCTTGGGCCTTTCACGCGATGAAAAGAGTGAAACGGCACGCCCCTTTTGCCCGGCGCGCCCCGTACGCCCCACCCGGTGGACATACACTTCGGGCTGGGCCGGAAGCTCGTAATTGACCACCAGATCGAGGTTCTCGACATCGATCCCGCGTGCCGCCACATCCGTGGCCACCAGGATCCTCACGCTGTGATTCCTAAACTTTGCCATGACCCGGTCGCGATCAAACTGCTCGAGATCTCCGTGCAGCGCGCCCGCACTCACACCGGCGTCCACAAGCCCCTTGGCCACCTCCACGACGCTTGTCTTGAAGTTGCAGAACACGATCGCCGTCTCGGGCTGGTTCTGCTCCAAAATCCAGAGCAGCGCCTTGAAACGCTCTTCAGGCACTGCCTCGTAAACCACCTGCCGGATCGACTCCACCGTGCGAGTCTCGGCTGCAACCGTGATGCGAAGGGCATTGTGCTGGTAGTTGCGGCTCATCAACTCGATCGTCTTTGGAAACGTCGCAGAAAAAAGCACCGTCTGGCGGTCTTTCGGGGCGCGCTTGAGGATCTTTTCCATGTCCTCCTGAAAGCCCATCTCCAGCATGCGATCCGCCTCATCGAGCACGACCGTACGCACCGAAGAGAGATCCAGCGATCCCCGCGTCAGATGATCGAGCACGCGGCCCGGGGTTCCCACCACGACATGGACCCCTTTCTCGAGTGCGCCCAGCTGCGGCCCAATCGGAGTACCACCCGAGAGAATGACCACTTGAAGTCCCGGGCAGCGCCGCCCGAGCTTGCGGATCTCTCGCGCCACCTGCGTGCAGAGCTCACGCGTGGGGCAGAGCACCATCGCCTGCACGTGCCGAGTCTTGAGGTGGAGGCGGGCCAGCGTGGGCAGCGAGAAGGCTGCGGTCTTGCCGC
>CAIOHW010000438.1 GCA_903858195.1 Oligoflexia bacterium
ACGAGGTGTTCCCGGTCAGCACTACTGACCCGAACCTCGACCTCTTGCCTCAGGTCGGGGACAACCTGAAACTCAAGCTTGCCCAGAACCTCGGTGAAGGCACCCGCCGTCCGCCGATAAAAGCGCTCTCGTTGAACGACATCCTCGAGAGCCTCCAGCATCCCTCCCCGGACGCTCTCCTCCTGCGTGAGGCTGGTGGGGGCATGCAGCCGCCCGGCAGGGCTTCGGGTCGAGGCCACCTGCAGCCCGGCCAGAACCAGCCAGACTCCCAGGATCCAGAGCGAAGGTAAGAGGGACCTCATGACCCCCCTTGGCCGTGCAAGGATCCTGCAGCAAAATGACGGGGTCTTAACAGTTAGAAAATGTCATACTCTTCAACGGTTTAGCAGAGACTTCCCAGGCTTGGGTGCCACTCACTCGGTCTAATACCGACGAACTCTTGAACACTGTCAAAGGCTTCTACACTGCTGGCCTTGAGCTAAAACTTGCCTTTTTTAGTCAAATAGGATTAATGCAGCGCAGCAAGTGAGGTCTCCCCATGCGAAAGCTCCCCTCAGCGGCAGTTCTGTCCGGATTTCTAGCTGCCTCGTTGACCCTTGGAAACGGGGTTCATCGCGAGGCCCAAGCCCAGGACCTGACTGCGGGCCGAATCCCGTTTCGCACCCTGCCCAGTGCGCTCATGCGGCTGGACGCCATACGTGTATTAGAAGACGACGGGCGTGCCGCCACTCTGATTGATGTTTCTCGGGCACACGGCGTCCAGACTCGACGCTTCCAGATCTTTCAGGACGGCTTGGAAGTGGTTGGAGCCCAGGCCCTGGCTCACTTCAACTCTTCAGGCATGGCCTTGACCCATCCGAGCCGGCGCATCGAGGTCGCAAGCGTGCCGGCCTTTACTCCCCAGACTGCAGCGCACCTCGCCTTGGAGACCGCGGGCTCAGCATCCAGTCGGGATCTCCGATCCCCGCCTGCCCTGAAGATCCTGCCAGACGGAAAAGGTTCCGGAAACCTCATCTATTGGGTGACTCTCTCGCCCTCGCCGCAACACGAGGGACGAGACATTCTGCTGGATGCAAAGACTGGCTCCCTCATCGCAGACATCGGCCATCGCCTGGAAATCACAGAGCCGCAACCGGTGATCAATCACGTGAGGACGGCCACGAGCGATTGCCAGATCGTCCATCCTGATACCGGATTCCCGGTCACCATCGCACTGCGGGTCTGCCCGACTGCGGTCCTGGATGACGTGGCCACAGCAGATGCGAGCGAGAGCGCCCGGCGTGCCTCTTCCAATGCCCGCGCCGTGATCGAGTATTTTTCTGCGACCCATCATCGGAGCAGCTTCGACGGAAAGGGTTCCGAACTCGTCAGCCTCGTCCATGTCGGAAACAGGTTTGCCAACGCCTTCTGGGACTCTGACGCCAAGTTCATGGCCTACGGCGATGGCGACGGTGAGGTGCTGGGTGACCTCACCCAGTCGCTGGACGTAGCGGGCCATGAAATGACGCATGGCGTGACTTCCAGCACCTCACAGCTGATCTACATGGATGAGTCAGGAGCCCTCAATGAGGCCTTTTCGGACTATTTCGGCGTCGTGATTGCCGCTCGCGCCCGCCAGGGTGAGCCGGACTGGGGGATCGGCAAGGAGATCTTTAAAAGCGAACGCCGTGAGCAGGGCCTGCGAAACCTCAGGTACCCGGAGACGCTCTCCGCTCGCTTCCTGAACCAGGACGGAGCCTATGAAAAGCGGTCGTACCCATCGAAGGTTTCTGAAAAGTTCGAATCATATGGGCCCTGCGACCAGCGCAACGACCGATGCTATGTGCATATCAATTCGATGATTCCGGCACGAGCCATGGTCCTCATCACCGACGGGATCGGAATGTCCAAGGCCGAGAAGCTCATGTACCTCGTCCT
>CAIOHW010000439.1 GCA_903858195.1 Oligoflexia bacterium
CCCGTCAGTGAACCCAAAGAACGAAACCGTCCCGGGTTGCGTCCAGCCCACGTCATTTCCGGTGGCCGGGTCGCCTGAATTCGCCCACTGGGGCACGCCGCCTGATTCGGCGCTCGCGATCCAGACCTGGTTCGACGAGTCGATTGCAACATACACCCGATCGCCATTTCCGATCTTGAAGTCGCCATACGAAGACTGGGCACCATCGACAAAAAGCCCCGTCCCAGGATCCCCGAGATCGACCCCGCTCGATTCGATGAAGCTTCCAGAACCAATGAAGTCTTCGGTCGCAAAATTGAAGTTCTTGGAGGCAAAACCCACCCCGAGTCCTGCGGCCGGCCAAGTGTCTCCTCCACCCGACGAGTTTCTTCCCCAGACGATTGCCTCAAAATAGACATTCGAGCTCCCAAGATTGTCGATATTCGACGAGACGCTTCGATACTGGCGGTTATCTGACCCACTGTAGGCAGGAGCGCCACCATTCTGGGTGATGATCGCCGTGTCATTGGTTGAGATATTGGAGGTGAGATAGGCGTGGTCATTGGGTATCGCGTAAAAGGCAAGCGGGTCACCCGTAGGACACACGGTGGGAGGCGTGCTGCTGCCGGGGATGGTGATTGCCCCCAGTTGCCGAGCGCTTCCCGGCACGATGATGTAGGGTCCGTAGATTGCCGTGGCAGCCGCCTTGCTTGGCGTGTAGACCATCACACTTCGGCGACCCCGAGTGACGTTGCTGAACGAAAAAAGTCCTGAGGCATCTGCAGTGACAGCGGCCGAGGTGCTGACGCCTCCTGTGCCGTTCAGGTCATAGAGCTCCACCTGAGCCGCCCCCGTGTAGGCCGTTCCGTCTGACTGGTTAAGTGCACCCAGGATGCTGTAGGCCTGCTGGTCCCTGGGGATCTCAGCCACAAGATCGGCATCATACCCGGTCCCGCCTGCAAGGCCGTCTGCACCAAGACTGGTGATGCGCGCGGGACTCGAGCTCGGGTCATAGCTGAAGCTTCTGCCCCATGCATCCTGGGTCCAATCCACTCCCAATTCCGTCGGCAGGTAGGGTCCGCTCCACCCGTGCTTGAACCGCACGGTTGAGTTCATGGTGTAGGAAGTGACCCCGGCGGGAGCCGTCAGGAGTGCCGATATTCCGCCTTGGGCCACCGTGGGGAGCGCGCCCAGATCTCCTAAAAAACCAAAATCCGTGCGCACGCCGTTTTGGACTTTGTCGGCATCGCCCACCATCGCATTGCGAATGCGCCTAAGCTTGGCCAGCGTCTGGGTGACCCGAAAAGAATTCTGGGCAGGAGCAACGAGTTGCGGCACTGCTGCAGCCAGCACGGCAATCAGTGCCACCGTGAGCACGAGATCGATGACCGTCACGCCCAAGGTTGATCTAGGGGTTCGTATCGAGCGCACTCTCGGAGATCTCCAAGTTGGGGCTGTCGAGGGTAAAGACGATGGGACCCAGGGTGGTAGTGGCTGCAGCCTGCGAAGGAATGTAAACCGTGATGGAGCGTTTTCCGTACGGCACATTCGAAAAACTGAAGTAGCCGTTTTGTGAGGTTGCAATCACGCCGGAGCTCGTCGTTCGCACCCCGCCGGTTACACTGTTGGCCGATCGAAGATAGACCTCAATTGTATTTGCATTATAGGGTCTGCCATCTGTATTCACGAATCCGTGCACGGTACCGCGAAAATCGGCAGACGAGATCGTGACTGAGAGATCCTGCGTGTACGTACCACCTGTGGTGCCCGCAAGCTTGTCTGACCCGCGGCTGGTGATCGTGGCAGCCGATGCGCTCGAGGTGTAAACCAGCGCCGTCCCCCAAGCGTCCGTCGAAACGTTTGCAGACCCCACGGTTGCAGACAAGTACGGACCATTCCAGCCGGTGCCAAACCGCGCGGTCGAGCTCACTGCATAAGCGGAGATCCCCGCGGGCTGCGTCAGCAGATCGGCCAGTGCTGCCGGAAATGCGCCCAGATCCCCGACATATCCAAAGCTCGATCGAACATTGTTCTCACGGATGTTTGAATCCCCAATCAAGCCTACGCGAATGCGCTCGAGCTGCTGGCGTGCCTGCTCAAAGCGGGCCTCCTCGACCGAATTCCCAAACAGATCGAGTGCTGCAAAAGTGAGTACGGCCATGACGGTGACCGTCATGATCACTTCGATTGGCGAGTAGCCTGCCCTAGAGTGTGAACGTCCAGTCATCCGACGCCCCCCCTCCCCCGCAAACGCGGTCCCGTCCACAGCTCTGGAGCGTTCCCGAGCCCGAGCTGTAGACAAACGCGGTGCCATATCCGTCGAGCTTCCAACTCGTGTCGTTCTGAAAAATCAGATCAATGTAGGGTCCACACCAGCCCCCGAGCGCTCGGGTGGTGGCGTTAACAGCACAGGCGGCAAGGCCTGCGGTATTGGTCCGGAGAGCATCCAGAGTGATCGGCCAGACTCCCCCGGAGTGGGATCGGTATCGGGTCACAGCCGCCTTGATCACGGAGGCCCGCTTCTGCGAAAGATCCTCGCTCCCCACTCGGAAACTCGGCGAGAGTGTGGTCCAGATCGCAGCCATCGACCAGCTGGCAAACACCATCATGAACAGGATCGTGACAAACGAGATCCCGGCCTCAGAAGCTGACCGTGATGTCGTCGCTGGTGCTCGCCGTCCTGTCAGGGCCCCGAGAAGTGATCGTGCGAGAGGCGCTGCTGTAGGTAAAGGTCTGCCCCCAGGCATCCTGGTTCCATCCGGTGATGTTGGAGAGGTAGGGTCCGCGCCAGCCATTCTTGGTGTAAGCATTATAAGCCGAACAGCTCGCACAAATCGTGACTAAATCATTGAGAGTCGACGGCAGAGCACCCACCTGCGACTCGTACCCGGGCTGGACAAACTGTCCATTGGCCACGAGTTTCGAATCTCCCACGATCGCCTTGCGGATGGTGTCCATCCGCTCCTTGGTGACCTGCTTCTGGGCATCCTTGACGAAATTGGTGAACGAAGGGATCGCCACCAGTGACAAGATCGCCACCAGGGTCACCGCCATGAGCACTTCAATGAGGCTCAGGCCCTGCCTACACGAGCCCAGAGGCAATCCCCTTAATACTGGGATTCGTTGTAACCGTCGCGGTCCGTGCCATTTCGCTTGGAGTTGGCCTTGATGCGGCCGGTGTTGGCGTCGTAGATCCAACCGCAGTTCTTCTGGCCTGCCAGATTTCCGTCCACAATGGTCACGCCAAAATTGAGCTCGTTACCCTCATTGACCGCCACAGCCACGTTGGCCTTGTTGCCGCAGTCCTTGTCGCTCCAAGGGTTCTGCGGGATCCCGCCCACGATAAAATATCGATCCGCAACTTCCGGGATGTCAGTCGTCGTACATCCACTTGTGCCCAAGGTGATGTCGTTATTCTGAAGGGAAGCAAGGGTCGGGTAGGAATTGGCTTGGGTGCCAGAAACCTGACACCGGAGGCGCATCATACCGAAGTGCCGCTGGATGGCGTTTCGGAGGATACCCAGGTTCTCCTTGGTGGCTGCGTTCTTGGTGTCACGCGCAAAGTTTGTGAACTGGGTGATCGCGATCGTTGCAAGCACCGCAACGAGGAGCACGGCCATGAGCACTTCGATCAGGGTAAATCCGCTCGAACGATTCAGGGTTTTCTTGATCCGACGCATTTCAGAACCTTCCATTTCAGTGCCTTCTGATGATGAGGCATATCATGCCCAAAATACTCAACATCCCGCGTGCCTTGATTTTACACACTGTTTCCTAATTCCCATGGGTTTTTTTCAGGGCTCCAAGTTTTTTCTCAACCGACTCCGCTTCTTAGGCCGATAGGACTCATGAGGAGTGACGAAATGCGCCCGCCCGAGAGCGTCAAATCGATGACGACAGCCCGTACTCAGCGAAGCCGTTCGGTCGAGCTTTTGCTTGTACTGGCCTGCGGGTGTTGCGTTCTGGCGGCGTCGCCCGGATCGTCACAGCGGACAACTGAGAAATGGGACCATGAAAGTTCGTTTCTGTCCCAGTTTCCAAAGCCCGCCTGGGGTCCGGACCCCTTCCTTCGGAGGCCGGGCCATGCTCCGCTCGCGGAGACCGAGCCAACCTATGAACTCAGTGCCGTGCTCCACGACGGCGCCGACTCGCAGGCAATCATCAACGACCAGTTGGTCCGGATGGGCGACGAGATCGGCTGGCGCACCGTAGAAGAGATTGGTCCAAACTATGTCTTGCTCAGTGACGCGCAGGACTCAGTCATTGAGCTGACTCTGCCGGTGGCACGTGAGCCGGCAGGTAGTATTGAGCTGGAAGAGATCGGGGAAAAACGATGAAACTGAGCGCCCGAACCTGGGGCGGGGTCATCACCCTGCTGATCGCCTTGCTGATGCTCGATGGCTTGCTTCCCTTCAAGAAAGCCCTTGCGGCCGGCTCTGGCCCCAAGGCACCCGAGGATCTCGAAACCGTCCTGGAGAAGAAGCGCTTCAACATCAACATCCGGAACGGAGACCTCAAGGACCTGCTTCGAATCATCGCCGACCGAAGCGGCCTCGATACCCGTTTCGATGGGCCTCCCGACACGCGGGTGAGCGCCGTGCTCAGGAATGTCACCCTGGCAGAGGCGCTCGACCATATCGCCGACAAGAACGGGCTGGAATATTCCATCGACGATGAACGGATCGTCATCCGGAAGCTGGATGAAAGCTCACAACAGGCCAGTTCGACCAGCCCCTCAGGAAGATACCTTTCAGGGGTTTCTGATTCGGGCACCGGCATGAACGGTGTGCGCGAGATCTCGCTCCAGTATGCACAGGCCTCCATCCTGGTCGAGCAGCTCCGGCCGTTGGCCGGCCCCGAGGTCAGCATGGTCGTCGATCAGCTGGCAAACTCGATCCTCTTTCAAGGCTCGGAACAGGCCTATGAGCGCCTCAAGGGCATCATCAAGGTCCTGGATCGCCTGCCCCAGCAGGTATTGATTGAAGCGCAGATCGTCGAGACGAGTCGAAATTTCCTGCAGGCCTTTGGACTGAGCTGGGGATTGACCAAAGATCCTTCCCTGAGTAATTCGACGGCCAAGACCGGCTTCGTGGTCTCCACAGCCGGACCTTCGGCGCCGAACGCCGCAATTCGCTACGCGATCAGCCAGGACTGGGGCGGAATCCCGCTCGATGTTCGACTCAACGCCGCAGAAACCAACGGAGATGCCAAGGTCATTTCCCGGCCCAAAGTCGTCACCCTCAACAACACGCCAGCCAACATCCAGAGCGGCATCAGCTTCAACGTCAAGACGCTCTCGACCGTGAGTACGGGAGGCGGCGGATCAGGGGTGGCGGCCGGTGGAGTGGCCACCCTGAACGCAGGCCTCACCCTCAATGTGACTCCCACGATCATGGGCACCGACCTCGTCAAACTCAACGTGGTCATCAATAACAGCCAACCGGACGAATCACAGATCGTTGACGGCATCCCTGGCATCGTCAACAACTCGGCCACTACTTCGGTGATCGTCAACGAAGGCCGTACCGCGGTGATTGCAGGGCTCGTCAAGAATTCGGGTGGCAAGGCCGAGGCCAGCGTGCCGCTGCTCTCCAAGGTTCCGATCCTGGGCGCACTGTTTCGAAATTCAAACGTTTCAGATCGCAACAATGAGCTGGTGATCTTCATCACGCCGCAAATTGTCTCGGCCAGCAGTGATCTGAGGCCAACCCAGAAATTTTCCGAAGGCACAAGAGCTGCAAACTGATCCGGGCGTGAAGCTCAGGGTCGGCCTCATCGCGCCTCCATTCGAAAGTGTTCCCCCCCGCCTTTACGGAGGCACCGAACGGGTCGTGGCAGAACTTGCCCGAGGGTTGCACGCCGCCCATGTCGAAACGGTGGTGTTTGCGAGCGGAGACTCGGTGGTGCCCGGCAGGCTCGTCCCCGTGACGCCCGAAGCCCTTCGGCTGCGGGTGCCCCCGGTCCATGATGCTGGGCTCTTCCAGCTTCGAATGCTCGAAGCGGTGCAGCAACATGCACGGGATCTCGACATCCTCCATAATCACAACGACTACGCGATGCTTCCTCTACACCGCATGACTCGTACCCCTATGGTGACAACCCTTCACGGGAGGCTCGACATTCCAGACCTGCCCCTGGCGCTCAAGGCCATTCCCGAGGCCTCATTTATTTCGATCAGCGATTCGCAGCGAAAACCCATCCCGGGCCTTCGGTGGCGACGCACCATCTACCATGGCCTGGACCTCGGGCGTTTTCGCTTCAACCCCAAACCTGGAAGCTACCTCGCCTTCCTGGGGCGAATCTCACCCGAAAAGAGGCCCGATCTTGCCATCGAAATCGCTAAACGATCGGGCATCCCCCTGAAGATTGCAGCCAAGATCGAGCCCGGCAAGGACCGCGAGTACCATGAGGCTCTCGTGGCTCCCCATCTGGACGGTAAATTCATCGAGTACGTGGGTGAAATCTCCGAATCCGAGAAGTCCGACTTTCTCGGCGGAGCACTGGGACTCGCCTTCCCGATCGACTGGCCCGAGCCTTTCGGACTCGTGATGATCGAGTCGCTTGCCTGCGGCACCCCGGTCCTGGCCCGTCCCCGCGGTTCGGTGACCGAGATCATCACTTCCGGGGTGACCGGATTTGTCGATGCTGACATCGAGGTGCTGGCACGCAGGGCCATCGACCTGGCATCGCTTGACCGGGTGCGATGCCGGCAGGAGGTCGCCAACCGTTTTTCGATCGAACGCATGACGAGGGACCACCTCGAGGTCTACAGTTGGATTTTGAACTCAGAAAACTCACCTTCAAGGACAACCGCGCTTTCGGCGTGACTGACCTGAGGGGCGAGGTGCCCAGGTCACACCCCTCCGAGCTCGGGCTGTACTTCAACGACACCCGCTACCTGAACACTTGGGAAAGCCTCGTGAACGGCCACGCCCCCGTGCCGCTTGCCCAAGAGCTCCGGCACGGAGGCTCGACCTGGGTCATCTCGATGACCAACCAGGACCTGCCCGGGCTTGCCAACGGGGCGCGAATTGAGCGGGACAGCCTGCTCATCCGGCGCATCCTCTGCCTGCACGAGGACTCGCTTTTCGAGATCCTCACCTTGAGGAACTTCTCGCCGCGAATGCAGGTGCTGCAGATCGAATCGTGGGCCGGTGCCCAGTTCGAAGACCTCTTCGAAGTGCGCGGAATGACCCGAAAAAGCCGCGGTCACCTGCTGGCTCCCGAGGAGCGAATAGCGGGGGGAACGGTGCACACTCTCTCTTACAAGGGGCTGGATGCCCGCATTCGTCGCACCCACGTGAGGAGGCTGCAACCGTTTGAGAAAATCCGGCTCTCACCCTCGCTAACAGGCGCTTTCTCAAAACATGAGCTTGCCTCGAAGGAGATCCTCACGCTCCGGACCCAGGTCTCTTTCTCAGACGGGGGCACGCAGACGGGTGCCGCCGGGAATGAGATCGACCGGGCGCTCTTTTACGGCGAACCCTTCGAGTCATTGGATGCCGCCGCCCTGATGCGCCTGGCCACCGATCGACGCAGGTCCCGCCTGCTCTTTGACCTCAAGATCGAGACCGACAACGCGATCCTCGATCGGGCCATCGAAAGCGCAGCCACCGACCTCGAGATGCTCATCACGGACGAGGCCGATCGCCACTTCTATCCGTATGCCGGAATCCCTTGGTTTTCTGCACCTTTTGGCAGGGATGGGTTGATCTCGGCCTACCAGCTCCTGCCCTGGTGTCCGGAGCTCGCACGCGGGGTGCTGGACTTTGTGTTCCAACACCTGGGCTCCAAGGACGAGCCCTTCACCGAAGAAGAGCCTGGCAAGGCCTTTCATGAACTCAGGCGCGGCGAGATGGCGGCGCTTCGCGAAATCCCATTCATCCCGTATTACGGTTCGGTCGACTCCACTCCACTCGCGCTCGTTTTGCTGCACGAATACATGTGCTGGACCATGGATCTGGCCAAGCTTGAGGAGTGGTGGCCGCATGCACTGCGCGCCCTCGACTGGCTCGACCACTCGGCCGACCCCGGAGCCACGGGCTTTGTCGGCTATGTACAGAAATCTCCCTCGGGTCTTTTCAACCAGGGATGGAAAGACTCGGGCGATTCGATCATGCACTCAGACGGGAGGATCGCCACCCATCCAATCCATCTTTGCGAGGCGCAGGCCTATGCCTACCGCGCCCGCATCGGGATGTCGGAGCTTGCAGCCCTCCAGGGCCAGGACGCCCTCGCTTCGCGCCTCAAGCGGCAGGCACAGCTGCTCAAGGCGCGCTTTGACTCACGGTTCTGGGACCACGCCCGCCAGTTTGTGTACCTCGCGCTCGATGGCAGGCTCGAACCCTGCGAGGTGATGAGCTCCAATATGGGGCACTGCCTCTGGGGTGGAATCGTAAGCCCCGTGCAGGCACGCTTCATCGCCCGCCACCTCTTGTCAGAGCCGCTTTTCTCGGGCCATGGAATCCGCACTCTTGCCGACACCGAGGTCGCCTATAATCCGCTCAGCTACCACAACGGATCGATCTGGCCGCATGACAACTCGATGGTTGCCGAGGGCCTGCGCACCTATGGCCAGGAGGATGCTCTCGAGAAGCTCGCACTCGGCCTTTTCGGAGTGCTTGAGTCCAGCGATGATTTTCGCCTTCCAGAGCTGTTCTGCGGCTTTCGCAAGCGAGGCCGGGAGCCCCCCATCCCCTATCAGGTCGCGTGCAAACCCCAGGCGTGGGCGGCGGGCTCGATCTTCCTGCTCCTGAAGTCACTGCTTGGGTTGTCGATGCCGCTTTTCCAGTCCCACCTGACTCTGCGCTCACCGCTTCTCACCCCGAAGGTCTCGAGCATCGTGCTTCGCGGGCTCAAGATCCGGGACTCCGAGCTGGATCTCCGGTTCTACCGGAGCGCTGGCAGCACCTTTGTGAAGAGCGAACGAAAAAAAGGCTCGATCCGGCTCCTCACCGTGCGAAGGCGGGGCGCCGGCATGTTAGACTGAGGCTGTGGGTTGGTACCGCGCACTCCTTTTATGGCTGCTCGCATGCCTTGTCCCGGGCTCTGCCCTGGCCCAGTCGCTCCCCATTCCCAGCCTCGATGATTTGATCTCGCCCGCCCTTCGGCGCGAGGCCGTGCTTGCGTTGGGGACCCTCACAGCCCATCGCCCCTACCAGCCGGCCACCCCGCTGGGGACCCAGCTTGGGCTCGATACGATGCTGGAGGTCACTTTGGTCAAGCTCTCCGGGGGCCTGCTCGATGAGCTCGAGGCTGCCGGACTCGGGGCAAGCTTGCCGCTCACGACCCTGCCCATGGCCAAACTGCACACGCACAAGGGCATCAACTCGCGCATGGATCTCGGGGTTTCGTACATCGGCTTCCTCAAATACGCAGTCTACGGAGTCGACGCGAAGTGGGCCTTTCTGGTGCCCGACGAGGGCCCGACCTGGGCGCTGAGGCTCTGCTACACCCAGACCGAGCTCGACTACATCCGCATCAAGGCCTGGAGCCCGCAACTCCTGGTGTCGCGAAAACTCAACTTTGCCGATGCCTACATGGGGGTCGAGTATACGACCTACACGGGCCGCATCCAGGGAAGCCAGACCCAGGACGTTCCGCCGATCGGACCCGTAACCGTGTCCGTGGATTTTAAGGGAATCCGAGCTGCCAGCTATTCGACTTTTCTAGGCCTGGGCCTCAGGATCCCGGGAGTGGGAATCAAGATCGCCCTGGAAGGGGCCTATAGTTTTGTAAAGGCCCATTCTCTTGGACTTCAGCTCGGAACGAGCTGGTAGGCGGTAGACGGCTCACCAAGCGTAGCAGAAGTGGCCCTCTTTTTAATTCCGGTGAGGGCGCGGGCGAGAAACGTCAAAGCCTTCACCAAGATTCCCATCACTTCCGGCGGGCAACCAGAAAGATCGAGCTTCCGAACGAGTGTTGGGTCAAGCCGTACAGCCTCTGTTCGAAATGGCAGAGCCGAATCAGCAACTGGTTGATCCAGAAGGGCGGAATCTTGGGCAGGGACCTCTTGCCTTCCTGTAGTCCGAGCAAGCGCTCCAGGCGGGCCTGAATCCATTTAAGGGGTACGGTAAACCAGAAGCAGCCCCTCGCCTCAAGCACCTCAAGCCCAGCCTCACGAACTCGCCCCCTGAGCTCCTGCATGGAGTAGCGGCGATAGTGACGATTGGTTTCATCGTGTCGTGTCCAAAGATTTTTCCCTGCTGGCACATGGATAACCAGAAGGCCCCCAGGGGCGATCATCTCGTGCATCTGCCTGAGAGCAGGGCGTTCGTCCGGAAGGTGTTCAATGACATCGAGGGCCACAACCACATCATAAGGACCGGAAAAACCAGAAAGCGAAGTCAACTCAGACCCAAACGGACCGACATGAAGCCTAGAATCCTCGAGGCTTTCGCGACTCAGAAGCTCTCGATCACTCTCCACCCCGCTGACCTCACCCCAGCGCGAGAGCAAATCAAAGGTCAATCGATCCCCACAGCCCACATCCAGGATCCTGAGCGGCCTCTCGCCTGCCTGAACTCCGCCCCCCAGCCAGAACTCCAGCCTGGCTACAAGCCACGCCTCACGTGCCCGCCACCACCAGTGGCCTTGATAGAGGCTCCTATAGATCCGGGCGTATTCCGGATTCATGGGGTCTCCGAAACCTCGTCCACGACATATTGAGGTCGTTGCTTGGACTCTTGGTAGATACGGCCCACGTACTCGCCAATGATCCCCATGAAGAGGAGCTGGATCCCGGAAAAAACAACCAGCAAGAAGGTCAGCGCCGTGAACCCAGGGGGCGATCGATCCTGAACCAGCCTGACATAGGCCGCATAGGCCGCAAAAATGAGGGCGCCGGTCAGCGTAATTGCACCCAGGAATGCCGCCATTCTGAGGGGCACCACCGAGAACGAAAAGATCCCGTCACACGCAAGCTTGAAGAGTTTGAAAACGCCATACTTCGACACTCCAGCCACCCTTGCATCCCGCTCCACTGGAAGATCGATCTGTCTGAAACCGGCCCAGGCGCGCAGGCCCCTGAGATAGCGATTCCTTTCGGGCGATCGTTTCAGGACTTCTACGACCCGCCTCGAAATGAGCGAGAAATCACCCGCATCCAACGGAAGCGGGTGATCCGCCAGGCGCTTGGCCAATCGATAGAACAAACTGTAACTCAAGCGCAGCCAGAGCGATTCCTTCCGCTTGATGCGCTTTGCGAAGACCACATCCGCCCCTTCACGATAGGAACGAAGAAACCGAGGAAGCTCCTCCGGTCTGTCCTGCAGATCCCCATCGATCAAGAAGCAGGCGTCTCCGATCGCATGATCGATGGCGGCGGTCAGAGCCGTCTGGTGCCCAAAATTACGAGAAAGGCGAACGACCCGGATGCGATAGGCATCGGACTGCGGTTTGGCAGTTGCCAGCAGCTCGTGCGTACGATCCGAGCTGCCGTCATCCACGAAGACGATCTCATGAGGAATCCCGGAGTGCGACCTTGGAACTTCTGTGAGGACCACTCCGACACGGGACAGGAGAATAGAAACATTCTCTTCTTCATTAAAGACAGGGACGCAAACTGAGACCGCTGGGCTCTCACGCAGCCCGATGGAATTACCCACGTTTCACCCCACGCCAATAGACCATCGACCAAAGCCGCAACCCGAATCCTCCAAGAAAATAGGGCTCAAAGTCCAACGTCTCAAATCGACGAGAAAGGAGTCTGCTCCAATGCGAGAGACTTCTCGGATACTGACCGCGATCTGAAAGAGCGAGCAGGCGCGAAAGCCCGGCAGACTCCGGAAGTACGAGGTCCATGACATGGATTTCCCCTCCCGAGATGAGCACTCTCTCAGCGCGGTCCATCACCTGGTCGACCTGGGAGTCATCCAAATGATGAAGAAGGCTATTCATGAACACTGCAGACCGAGGACCGTCTCCCACTACCCAGGCATCTGTCGTCACATCAGCAACACCGAACTTGAGGTGTGGATGGCGCACCTGGGCAGCGAGAATGTATGCAGGACTAAGATCCCACCCCTCATAGGAATGAGTTCCAAGAGCCGAGGCATTGGTGCCGGGCCCGCAGCCGAGTTCGACCACTGTTTCATGCTGCGCAAATCCCGTTGGTCGACGCTTGAAGAAGGGCACGAGCTTCTGCGAGACAAAAGGAGCCTGCCAGAGCGAATAGATCCTTGGACTCTCGAGCAACTTGAGGATCATGGAGAGGCCTTGGACTCCCGGGTCATGAGTAGATATTTCCCGAACTGGGCCACGAATGGGAAGGTCTTTCTCAGCTCCCGAAACTCCTCCTGAGAGATGGGACGAGAAAACTCGGGAGCACGGTTCACCACGATGGCCGGGAGGCTGGCCAGAGCATGCCGCTCAAGGTAGCCCTTCTGGTCTTTTTCAGTTGCTCTGAAGAAGTCGTAGAAGGATCGGGTCGCGGAGGCTCTGCCTGCAAGGAAGGCCACCTCGGGAGCGTCCGGAAAAGCCAGTATCGGTAGCCCTTCAGGAACCGCAATCCGGACGGCCTGCAGGAACTTCAACAAGATGTCACCCTCATCGCCGGGAAGCCGGATCCCGACCCGCTCATCCGGAATCAAAATCCCAAACGGCCGCTGCTCAAAATCAACCCCGAATCTCCTGAAATTTCCGACATTGACCCAGACCGCAGCAAATACTGCCATGGCAGACATACTCCAGCGGACAGTACGAGACGCCGGCGCAGGGGCGGTTTCAGCCCAGGCATCCAGGGCCAGCCAGACCAGCGGCAGACAGTAAACCAGATAAATCCCGTGGGCATAGGGAAACTGGCTGAGAGCAAGCCACAAAGCCACCACCCACCATGCTTGCTGTCCAAGGCTCGCAGCTCGAGCCGAGCGATGGAAGATCAACAGTGCAAGCAGCAGAGGTAAGCAACGAAGAACTAACCAAACTCCTTGGTAGCCGGACAACGAGCCTCCAAGCAATGTGATCCCCAGGATCAACCCAAGCCCAACGATGGTTCGCGTGGCGGGCCGTTGAAACCCCGCCATGGCAAGATGGAGCAGCAGGACCGCAAGCGACCCAACGAGCAGCGGTAAGGCGTATGCTTCGAGAGGAGGCGGCGCAAGAGCAGCATACTCAAGACGCATCCTCGGAAGTTCCCATAGGCCTCGTGCCAGCCACTTGCCCCCCACCCCCCAAAGCGAAAGACCCAGTCCCCCAAAAAGTGCGAGCGCAGCACCCACGGAAAAGGACATGAATCGAGCCAACTCCCCCTGCCTGCGCTCGTTACCCACAGCTCTCGTCAGGGCGATGCCCCCGAGCAATACAGGTGCACAGAAGAGCAACAAGGTCTCGAACGTGAGCCCGCCCCCCACCACGAGCAGGCAAAAAAGCGAAAGCCCGCTAGGAAGCCATCTCATGAGGGAGCCACGGCCGCCCGTGATGCGAATCAAAAGGAGCTGAGCTAACGCCAAGACGACAAAGATTCCGGTGCTCTTGATCCATGCTGCAGCCCCGCACAATACACCTGCAGCGAA
>CAIOHW010000440.1 GCA_903858195.1 Oligoflexia bacterium
AGACCCTGCAGAACGGACCCCTGCCGTGCCACCAGACCGGAGCTCTTCACGGCTGCACCGAGCGGCTTAAGGAGTTCATTGACCTTCGAGTCGGGGGCCTGCCCCAGCAACGGCAGCACGCGTTCAGCCGCCTGGATGTTGGCCTCTCGAATGGCGTCAGACTTCTCGCCTGCAAGCACGTCCCGAGCCACCTGCTTTTGCACCTGCTCGAACTTGCTGCCCTTGAACTGGGTGTCTTTGATGGCCTCGAACCTGCCGCGGGCACGAGCGACCTTGGCCGGATCCTTCAGGAAGGAATCGACCTCGGAGTCTTCGACGCTCACAGCCCTGCGGCCGGTTTCGGCATCAAAAACCACGTACTTGATATTGCGCTTGTCATTGGCCACGCGAAATTCGCGCTCCACTTCGTCATCCGATACGCGGACACTGGACTTGAGCCCCTCGCTCCATCCCTGGAGGGTGAGATCCTCGCGGATCATCTTCTCAAAGCCTCCGGCGGTCAGGTTGTTGCCAGCAAGCAGGTTGCGGTAGGTGGTGAGATCGAACTTTCCGTCCTTCTGGAAGTAGGGAAGTTCGCGGATCCTGGCCATGACCTCCACATCCGAGGGAATACGCCCGCTGCGTACGCAGTCCTGAAGAATCAGCCTGCGCTGCGCAAGCTCATTAAAGACGGTTTCACGCACGCGGAACATTTTAAGCTGCTCGTCGGTGATCTTGCCGCCCGTGAATTGCTTCATTGCCTCCACCCGGCGGGAAAGCTCGCGGTTGTAGTCGGCAATCGAAATGGTCTCGCCGTTCACCTCGCCCGCATGGGAGCCCGAGGCGCCGGCGCCCATCCCCCGGCCCGCCCGGGGTGAAATGAAGTCCGAGAGGATGAATACCCCCGCAATCCCCCCGATGATCAGGGTTACGAAAACGGGGCCGAGTCGGTTCCTCATGGTGGTCAGCATCGAGTCCTCACTTTTTATCGCCGGGCTCAGCGCCAAGCGTTGCGTTCAAACCGGGGAGTCATTACGATGACTCCGAAAGCTCATGTTCAAATACCTAAGAGAGTATCGCTTCCAGATCACGCTTTTTCTTTTCGTATTGATTCCCGTGATCGCAATCGACACTTCCACGCGGGCCCCCCCGTAGCTACCGCTTCTACGACCGCTGGATCATCGCCCTCACCTCACCCGTCCAGGCACTGGTCCAATGGAGCCTCGACCTGGGTGCCGGGGCGATCCAGAACTACGTGTTTCTGGTCGGCACTCGCCAGGAAAACGTGGCCCTTCTGACCGAAAATCGCAAGCTCTTGAACGAAATCTCGCGCCTGCGCGAGACCCTTCAAGAGAACAACCGGCTTCGTGGCCTGCTCGATTTCCGTGAACAGATGGAGCTCGAGACCGTCGTCGCGCGTGTGATCGGCAAGGATGTCTCCAACGAGTACCGGGCGATCCGCCTCAACCGAGGAGAAAGCTCAGGAATCATGAAGGACATGGCCGTGGTCACCTCGCAGGGGGTGGTGGGCCGGATCCTCAGAACCACGGCCTCCACCGCCGACGTGGTCACGGTCGTGGACACCCTTTCGGCCATCGACGCGATTGACGAGCGCTCCCGGGCGCGCGGCATCGTCGAGGGCCTGAGCGACGACCTCTGCCAGCTGCGCTTTGCCCTGCGAACGGACGACATTGCCCCGAACGACATTCTCATTTCGAGCGGACTGGGCGGCATTTTTCCCAAGGGCGTGCCGGTCGGTATCGTCTCCAAGGTCCGCAAGCAGACCTATGGCATCACCCAGGAGGTGGAAGTCAGGCCGGCCGTAGACTTCTCGAAGCTCGAGGAGGTCCTCGTGATCGTCAAGAAGAGCAAGGAAAACCGGACATGACCCGGATCATCCTGCGGCTCTTGAACGGTCCGCTCATGGTCCTGCTGTTCTGCCTCGGTGTCGCCGCCCAGACCTCGCTCTTTATTTCTTTTCCGCTCAACTGGGTGCAACCCGACCTGCTGCTGCTTCTGGTGGTCTGGTTTTCCTTGAAACGCGATTTCACCGAGGGCGGAGTCCTCACCCTGATCCTCGGCGGGATCGCAGAATCGCACAGCAGTTCGCCTTCGGGCGTGCTCCTGCTCAGCTACATGACGGTCTACCTCGGGGTCAGGCTCGCCTCGAAACTGCTCGTGATCCCGGACTTTCATTCGTGGATCCGTCTCACTCTGGTCTCGTCGGCGGGATGGAAGATCGCATCCTTGCTGGTGCTTGCCTACCTCGACAAGGCGGCGGCACAGTGGCAGCACACCCTGGTGCATCTGATCCCTGGGGCGCTTGCCACAGGCATCGTGGGGCTTTGGATCTATCCCTGGCTCGATCGCCTCGATCGCCTTACCCATAAGAACCAGCAGATGGAACAACGCCTCTCCGATGATTTGCGTCTGCTCGAGAACGAGGGCCTCTGACGATGGCATTTCTCGGGCAGGAGCAACAAGTCAGGGAGTTTCAGGACCGATTCAGATTCATCTATGCGGCGCTTGCCATCGCGTTTTCGATCCTGCTGCTCCAGCTCGTCAACCTCCAGATCCTCCAGGGCGACAACCTCCGGATGGCCTCCGAAGAAAACCGCATCAAGCGCGTCAAGATCGCCGCCCCCCGCGGGATGATCTTTGACCGCAACCGCCAGCTCCTGCTCGACAATCGCCCTGCGTTCGACCTCGAGATCATCCCCCAGTACCTCAAGGAATCGGGCAAGGCGCAGGAGACCCTCGCTCTGGTTTCCAGGATCATCAAAATGCCGCTCGAGGAAATTCAGGCCATCCTCGCAAAATCCCGCGGCCAGCCGCCTTACATGCCCATCAAGGTCAAGACCGACCTCAGTCGCGATGAGATGGCCGAGCTCAAAAGCTGGCAAATCGCCACGCCGGGCGTGTCGGTCGAGATGGAGATCAAGCGCACGAACGTTTACGGCGATCTTGCCGCGCACATGCTCGGCTACATCGGCGAAGTGAGCCAGACCGAGCTTCCGCGCCTCAGCGCACTGCCGGGCAGGCGTTACAAGCTCGGCGACAGCATTGGAAAGTTCGGCCTCGAACAGAAGCTCGAGGAGACGATTCGGGGCGAGGACGGCGAAGAATGGGTTGAAGTCGATGCCCTGGGCCGCCGCAAGCTCTCGAGGTATCGCGGCCGCTTCATCGCCGAAAATCAGGGCAAACCTGCGGTCCCTGGCAAGAACCTCCTGCTGACCATCGACCAGGACCTGCAGCAGGCGGCGCTCGAGGCCTTTGGCGACAAGGTGGGCGCCGTCGTGGCCATCGACCCGGGCTCGGGCGAGATCCTCGCCATGCTCTCACGTCCCTCTTTCGATCCAACTGAGTTCTCACGCGGCATCCCGGCGGCCCTCTGGAGCCGCCTGCTCGAAAACGAAAACAAGCCCCTTCGCGACAAGACGATCATGGACCACTATTCGCCGGGATCGGTCTTCAAGACCATCACGGCCATCGCTGGACTTCAGGAGGGTGTGATCGACGAGCACACGAAGTTCAGGTGCAGCGGATCGCTTCGCCTCGGCAACCGCTCCTACCACTGCTGGAAAAAAGAGGGCCACGGAGACGTGGACGTGGTGAATGCACTCACCAAATCCTGTGACGTTTTTTTCTACCGCGTGGCCCAAAAACTCAAGAGCGTGGACGACATCGCGACCTGGGCCTTCCACCTTGGCCTTGGAAAGAAGACCGACATCAACCTTCCCCGCGAGACTTCGGGTCTCATCCCGACCGAGACCTGGAAGCGCAATCGCTTCGGACAGGAATGGACTGCAGGCGAGACGCTCTCGGTGGCCATCGGCCAGAGCTATGTGCTGACCACCGCACTCCAGCTCGCCAATACCTATGCCTCGATTGCCAATGGCGGCACCTTCTATCGGCCCTTCCTGATCAAGTCGATCGAAGAGGTGGAGGGACGCGTGGTCCAGCAAAACCAGCCCGATGTATTGGACCAGACCCGCCTCTCACAGAAAACCTACGACCTGGTCAAACGCGGCCTCTGGGGGGTGGTCAATACGCCTAACGGTACGGCCTTCGCACAGCGCATTCCGGGCATCGATTTTGTAGGCAAAACGGGCACCGTTCAGGTCATGAGCCTTGCCGCCAACAAGATTTACCAGAAGTGCGAGAACATGAAGTTCAAGCAGCGGCACCACGGGATGTTCGCGGGGTTTGCTCCCATGGACAATCCCCGCATCGCCGTCGCCGTGATTGCCGAACATTCCTGCCACGGCTCGAGCGGGGCGGCTCCAATCGCCCGAGCCATCATCAAGAAGTTCCTCGAAAAGTACTACCCTCAGGAGTTCAACGAGAAGGCAGTCACCGAACGGGCACGCGCTCGTGGCGACAGCCTTCCCTCGGGCGCAGTACGCGCGGCAGTCAGCGATGAGGACGTGGTGCCTGAGACCAGCAACTCAGCCATGGATGCCCCGGCGGAAGGGAGAAGTGCGGAATGACCTACTCGGCAACCGAAAGCAGCACGGAGACCACGGGCTTTGAACCCAGGGTCGGCATGTACGAAGAGGAGCTTCGCCGCTTCAATTGGAGCCTGTTGCTCCTCCAGGTTGCCCTTTTCGGGATCGGCATCTGGAACCTGATCAGCGCCTCGGGCGTACAGGACAAGTCATTTGGCCTCTACAAGAGCCAGCTCATCTGGTTTGCCATCGGCCTCGTGCTGACGGCGGTTGTCCTGCTGTTTCACTACTCATTTTTTTCGCGCGTGGCCTACATCATTTACTTCTTGAACGTTGCGCTACTTGCACTGGTGCTCGTTGCCGGAAAGTCGAGTCTGGGCGCAAGGCGATGGATCGGCTTTGGATCACTCCGCATCCAACCCTCCGAGTTCATGAAGATCTCGCTCGTGGTGTGCTTGGCCAAATATTTTGAAAATGACCGCACGATCGGCGGTTACGGAATCAAGGAGCTGATTCTGCCCACCCTGCTGCTGGCGGTCCCCGTGGGGCTGATCATTCTGCAACCCGATCTCGGAACTGCGCTGATCCTCGTGTTCACCTACGCAACGATG
>CAIOHW010000441.1 GCA_903858195.1 Oligoflexia bacterium
ATGCTTGCTGATCTCGAGACGGCCTGGTCAAAGATCGAAGGTGATTCGGCTGCGCGCGGAGTGCTGCTCACGACCGCAAAAGATGCGTTCTTTGTCGGAGCGGACGTCACCGAGTTTCTGGACCACTTCAAGAAAAACGACGCCGACCTGCATGCCTGGCTCTGGAAGACGCAGACGCTTTTTTCGCGAATCGATGACTCGAAGATCCCGGTCGTCTGCCTGATTCAGGGATTTGCGCTGGGGGGTGGGTGTGAGCTTGCCCTCACCGCACACTACCGGCTTGCGACTCCCACGGCCAAGATCGGGCTTCCCGAAGTGAAGCTTGGGATCTTTCCGGGCTGGGGCGGAACGGCAAGGCTCCCAAGGCTCTGCGGCGCGGATGTTGCCATTGAGTGGATCTGCGCTGCCGGTAACCAGTCGGCAACCGAGGCTTTGAAGGTAGGCGCCATCGACGGTGTGGTGGCCGCAGAAAAGCTTCGTGATGCGGGGCTTCGCACCCTGGCAAACTGCTGGGAGGGGAAACTCGATTGGAAGGCGAGAAACGCACAAAAGCGCGCTCCGCTGACGCTTGGGCCCGTGGAGCTTGCCATGGTGTTCAACACCTCGAAGGCCTTCGTGGGTGCGCAGGCGGGCCCGAATTATCCGGCACCGATGATGGCAATTGATGTCATCGAAAAGGGAGCCAAGCTCGGCCGCGACGAAGCGCTCAAGCTCGAGACCGATGCATTCGTCAAGATCGCCCGCACGCCGCAGGCGCTGGCGCTCGTGGGGGTTTTTCTTTCTGATCAGTTCGTTAAAAAGGCCGCAAAAAAGCATTCTAAGGCAGCCCTCCCCGTCAAGCAGGCTGCCGTGCTCGGTGCCGGCATCATGGGAGGCGGCGTGGCCTACCAGTCGGCAGGCTCAAAGATCCCGATCGTGATGAAGGACATTCGCGATGAAGCACTCGCTCTGGGGATGAAGGAGGCTTCGAAACTCCTCGAAAAGCAGGTCGAAAAGGGCAAGCTCTCGGCCCCGCAGATGGGCGAGACGCTCTCGCGCATTCGCCCGACTCTTTCGATGGGTGAGATCGCCGGTGTCGACATCGTGGTTGAAGCCGTAGTGGAGAACGAGAAGATCAAGGGCCAGGTGCTTTCCGAAACCGAGGCTACGCTCCGGCCGGATGCGATCCTGACGAGCAACACTTCGACGATCTCGATCACGAGGCTTTCAAAAAATCTCAAGCGCCCCGAAAACTTCTGCGGGATGCATTTTTTCAACCCCGTGCATCGCATGCCGCTTGTGGAGATCATCCGTGGCGAAAAGAGCTCCGAGAAGGCGATCGCAACTGCCGTGGCCTACGCATCTGCCATGGGCAAGACGCCGATCGTGGTCAATGACTGCCCGGGATTCCTGGTCAATCGAGTGCTGTTTCCGTACTTCGCGGGCTTTAGTGCGCTCGTTCGCGACGGAGTGGATTTTGCCCGGATCGACAAAGTGATGGAAAAGTGGGGCTGGCCCATGGGGCCTGCCTACCTGCTTGATGTCGTTGGCATCGACACGGGCCACCACTGCGAAGGCGTGATGGCCGAGGGCTTTCCGGATCGCATGAAGCCCGGCTACAAGAACGTGATTGCCTACCAGTTTGAAGCCAAGCGCTTTGGCCAGAAAAACGGCAAGGGCTTTTACACCTACACGAAGGATCCCAAGGGAAAGCCCAAGAAGGAGATCCAGCCCGAGGTGCAGGACATCATCAAACAGGCGCTCGCTCCCGAGGCCGAGCGTCCCAGGGGTGAGGTGAGCGATCAGGAGATCATCGAGCGCATGATGCTTCCGATGATCTTTGAGTGCTCGCGCTGCCTTGAAGACAAGATCGTCGAGACTCCGATGGAGCTCGATCTGGCGCTTCTCTACGGACTCGGCTTTCCGCCGTTTCGCGGAGGTGCAATGAAATTTGCCGACTCACTCGGGGCATCCAAGCTTGTGGAGCTGGGTGAGAAATACGCCGCACGGCTCGGTGCGGCGTACCAGCCCACGGCCCAGATTCGCGAGATGGCTTCCAAGAAGACGACCTACTACTCGAGCTGAGGAATCAAAATCATGGCTAGTATGAATGGCAGTTTTGGCGACAGGGATGCAGTGGTGATCGATGCCATCCGGACGCCCATGGGGCGATCCAAGGGCGGCGTTTTCAGGAATACGCGGGCCGAGGACCTTTCGGCGCACGTGATGAAGGGGCTTTTGGAGCGGAACCCCAAGATCGATCCGGGAGAAATTGACGACATCATCTGGGGTTGCGTGCAGCAGACGCTCGAGCAGGCCTACAACATCGCGCGCTTTTCGCAGCTACTGGCGGGCATCCCCAAGCACGTCTCGGCCCAGACGGTGAATCGCCTCTGCGGGTCTTCAATGACCGCACTGCATTCGGCAGCGCAGGCGATCCTGGCGGGCGAGGGCGATGTGTTTTTGATCGGGGGCACCGAGCACATGGGGCATGTGCCCATGAACCACGGGCTCGATTTCAATCCGCACCTGGGCCACGTGATGGCCAAGGGCGGGGGCAACATGGGACTCACGGCCGAGCTGCTTGCGCGCATGCACGGCATGGATCGAAAGCGCCAGGATGAGTTTGCGCTTCGCTCGCACCAGAACGCGCACTCGGCAACCGTCGAAGGGCGCTTCAAGAACGAGATCATCGCCACCTTGGGGCACGATGAAGACGGAGCACCCAAGCTCGTGGACTCAGACGAGGTGATTCGGCCTGAAACCACTCTCGAAGGGCTCTCGGCTCTGAGGCCCGTCTTTGACCCCAAAAACGGCACGGTCACCGCCGGAAATGCCTCGGCCATCAGCGACGGGTCGGCGGGGCTTTTGGTGGTGTCGGGCGCTCGCGCCCGGGCGCTGGGGCTGAAGCCCATGGCCCGGATTCGTGCCATGTCGGCCTCGGGCTGTGATCCTGCGATCATGGGTTACGGGCCCGTGCCTGCTGTTCAAAAGGCGCTCAAAAAGGCAGGCCTGCAGGGCTCGGACATCGACTACTACGAGCTCAACGAAGCGTTTGCCGCCCAGTCGCTCCCCGTGATGAAGGATCTCGGGCTTCTGGAAGTGGCTGAAAAGAAAGTGAACGTGAATGGCGGTGCGATCGCACTCGGGCATCCGCTGGGCTGCTCGGGGGCGCGCATCAGTGCAACCCTGCTTCACGTCATGAAAAACCGTGGGGCAAGGCTTGGCGTCTCGACCATGTGCATCGGCATGGGTCAGGGCGTTGCCACCGTATTTGAGGCCGTAAACTAGTTACTTCGGGCGGTTTTGGTCTGCGGGTGCAAGCTCGAGTGCCTTGGCGTCTGCACGCCACGGCGCCGGGCCTTCGGCCACTCGAAGTGCCAGAACGGGCCTTCCCGTCGCCCGTGAGGTTTCGATCTCCAGCGAGCGCACATGCGCGATGTCGAGAAGTCCCGGGTAGGCTTCGTAGTACTTCTTGAAGAGCTCGGTGTCGGTTGTGGATTTCCCGACAACCGGAGGAGCCCGCCGGTCGCTCGGTTTGAACTCGTAGCTGAGCTCGAGTCCATCTCCGGAGGATTTCAGGCGCGTCGATTCAAGCGCAAGGCCATGCCTTTGCTCGATGGCCGACCATCCCGGGATCTCTGAGAAGGGCGTTCCTGGCAGCGGCTTTCCAAGCATGGGTGCAAGCTTCTTTTGGATGGCTGTGTTGATGGTGTCGGTCGCACCCTGGCGCAGGGACTCTGAAAAAGTGATGGTATTAAGGATCGCACCTACCGTGCCCCATCCCGTCTTGGAGGCCGCGGGTAGATTTGTCTCGTCAAGCTGGATGGGGTCCACGCCTTCGAGCACCAACTCGAGCTTGCCGTCTCGGCCTTGGATTCTACCCCGTGCACGCACCTTTGCAGTGATGTGGCTGAGCGGACGCGGCGAGGTCGTGGCATGGGGTGCCCCTTTTTTCTCGATCACACGGTCCTCCAGCATCACGGACCTCGCCCGAATGATTTCATAGCCCTTATCCGTGCCCGCATACTCATCTTCGGTGAATCCGACCTCAAGCTCTGCAAGCTCCGGAGAAGTCTCCTTGCTCATGTCGACATGAAGTTCGACCTGAATCTGACCGTCTTTTCCAACCTTGATTGCGGGTTCTCCCAAGAGTGAAAGGGACTGATCGCCAAAGCCCACTTTCCGGCGCTCGATGGCCTCAAGGCCCGGGACGGGCTTTCCCGCCTGGCTCACGACGCGCTGGTTTGAGTCGAGAGTTCCCACCCG
>CAIOHW010000442.1 GCA_903858195.1 Oligoflexia bacterium
ACCCCCGTCATGGATGTTGGCGCAGCCTACGGGGTTGCCACGATCGCGGCACTCCAGGCTGGGGCAAGAGTCATTGCAAACGACATCGATGCTCGCCACCTCGAGATCCTGCGCGATCGGGTACCCGCTGATCTGCGGGGCCGCTTAGACCTTCTTCCCGGAAAGTTTCCAGAGCAGCTCGCCGTCCCTCCTGAGGGCCTTGGCGCCATCCTGATTTGTCGTGTGCTCCACTTCTTTAGAGGAGAGGAAATCGAAGCGGCTGCGCGGCAGCTCAGGCAGTGGCTCGTCCCAGGCGGAAAGCTCTTTATCGTAGCCGAGACGCCCTACCTCAAGAACTTCCAGGCATTCATTCCCACCTTTGAGCAGCGCATGGCTGAAGGGGCGCCATGGCCCGGAGCCCTGGAAAATGTTCAAGCGATTGCACCAGACCGGGGAGCATCGCTTCCAAGTTTCATGCACTTCCTCGACCCCTCGGTTCTGCGGCGGACCTTTGAAAAAAATGGCTTTGTCGTCGAACAGGCGGCCACTTTCGCTAGGCCCGAGTTCCCCGAGGACCTTCAGCTCGACGGGCGCGAAAGCGTTGGCCTAGAGGCCAGTAAACCCAAACTTCAAACCGGCCTATCCGAGGTCTGAGTTGAGGCGGCTATGGGTGGAAGGTGCGAGCGGGCCCCGGGTTTCGTTGGGGCTTACAGTATGAAGCTCGGCCTGCTTGGCGCCAGCCAGATCGCAACGCGAGTCCTCCCGCTGATTCGGGACCTGCCCGGCCTTGATGTGATCGCAGTCGCGGCAAGCGAGCGAGCTCGGGCAGAGGAGTTTGCATCTCGTTCGGGCCTGCGTGCCCATGCGTCCTACACGGCTCTTCTGAACGACCCATCCATAGACGCGGTGTACATCTCGGTGCTCAACTCCGACCACGCCCGTCTCGTGGAAGCTGCGCTCGATGCGGGCAAAAATGTGCTGTGCGAGAAGCCTTTGGTTTTGACCGAGCACGATGCCGCGCGCCTTTTTACCCTCGCCGCCCAGAAAGAGCGCTTGCTCATGGAAGGCCTGATGTACCGCTTTCACCCGCAGATGGGGGCGATTCGGCGGGGCATCCAGACAGGCCAGATCGGAGAGCCGCTCTCGATCAGGGCTGAGTTTTCATTCATGCTCGAAACCCATGGTCGCGCGCGCAGGACTTTGCGGGGTGGAGGTGGAGCAGTCGAGGATCTCGGGTGCTACTTGATTGACTTTGCCAATCAAACCGCCCAGCTCGCGGGTGACCCATCGGTCCCGCTCGTCACGGTCAGGCAGGTGCGACTTGAAGGCGAAATCTGCAGTGCCGTGAGCTTTGACCTGAACTATGCGGGCGGATTGAGGGCCGAGTTGTCCTGCGCCATTGATCGGGCCTCCCTGAATCCGTGGGAGGTCCAGGGTGAGAGGGGTGCGTTTTGCGTTCTTCGAAACCAGCCGCAGGGGGCAGGGCCGGTGACCCTGACTTACATCAATGAGGATAGCGAGTCCTCCGTGATGGAGGTCGCCGCAGCCTATAACGGGCTCAGCCAGTTTGCCCTCGAGTTTGCAAACTTTCGCGATGCCGTTTTGGGGCGAGGCCTGCCAGCCATCACGGCATCTGATTCGATCCGTAACGCTGCTGTCATGGACCGGGTCAGGGCCGCCTGTCGTGTAGGCGCTTGATGCTCGACTCTCTCAACCAGAATCTTTTCATGGTGACCGCAAGCTCAGGCAAGCAGCGCTCTGGCATGATCATCACTTGGGTCACCCTCGCCTCGCTGGACACTGAACGGCCCAGGGTGATCTTGGTCTTGTCACCGCGAAATCTCACCACAGGGCTCCTGCTCAAGTCGCGGCGGTTTACTCTGTCGCTCCTGTCAAAAGCCGATTTGGATCTCGTCGACCGGTTTGGCGGCTCCTCGGGTCGTGACTTGGACAAGTTTGGCGGATTGGCGCGCCGTTTTTCAAAGACTCGCCGCTATCGTCTCCCTTCTCCGCGCACCGCCCTCTCGGTGGCCGAAGGTCAGGTCACGGCAGTGGCGTCGACGGGCGATCGGTTGATCGTGGTGGCTTCGATTCGGATCATTCGAAAAGCTAAACGGAAGGCCAAGCCACTGGTCATGGCAGACCTGCGCCGGCTTGGCCCAGCCGAGCGGGCTCGCGCGCGCGCCAAGCTCTTGAACGATCTGCGCCTGGACCGGCGGCAGACCAGGCCAACGTGAACAAACAGCCACACTTGTGCGTGCTTAAGTGTTGAGTCGTAGAAAAAATGATTGAATCAGCCCAGTCCATTACGCTCCGTCACCATGCTCGGGAGCCAGCTTGTGCAATCCTGCCTCTATCTTGCGAAAGGCTAGTCCTATGAATGAGATCATGGCCAATCTGTCTAATGGAGCGATGATAGGGTTCTGTGCGGGAGTAGCCCCCGGGCCACTCACCCTATTGGTCATTACCCAGACGATCAGGTTTGGGCTCAGTGAAGGCATTAAAGTTGGAATCGCACCGGTTCTTACCGACGTTCCGATCATCGTGCTTTCCGTTTGGGCGGTTTCGACGGCCAAGGAGCTGCCTCTGCTGCTTGCGCTTCTTTCGGCCGGGGGCTCTGTTTTCCTAATGATGATGGCAAAGGCAAATTGGTCTGCCCCGATGCTCTCTTGGGAGAAGGT
>CAIOHW010000443.1 GCA_903858195.1 Oligoflexia bacterium
CTCTTCGGTTGTCGCGCTCATTGAGGGCATCTACGCTACCGAACCGCGCTGGTCGGTGGCGTGGGTACGGGGCCGCATTTTTACGACCGAGTCGGCCGGAGTGGCCTCGGCTGCCACGGTGCAGGTGGCCGCTCGGCGCGTGAGCTGGCAGGATTTGTGGGAGAGTCTGTTTGAACTCTTGGATTCTCGCGACTGGGACAAGATCGAGGAGGTCACTGCTCCGCCCATTGAAAGGGCGCGGCGATTGGATCCAGGGCCGGGACTTGCGCCTTTTGAGTTCCTCCGGACCTGGCGCTCTCAGGCCTCGAAAGATGAGCTCGCTCAGGAGCTGGTGCCCGTCGTGGCGGGGATCCGGCTTTCGGGCGAGTCGAACTTCTTGCTGGCGCGCATCAATCAGGCCCGGCGCATTCGCACGCGTCATGCCGAGGTGCAGCTCGTGCACGACCTGCTCCGAGCTCGACCGGCAGGAGCGAAGCTTGAACTCTGGGCCACCCTCAAGTGCTGCAAAATGTGCGCGGCATGGGTTTTTGAGGCGTTTGCCGGCAGGAGTGATTTTGAGGTCCTCTTCGAAAAGCCCGATCCGGGGCGGTTAGGGCGCTTCACGGCACTCGAGGCCTCGAGTCCGCAGCGGCTGGCTGCGGTGCGGGAGCTCGGTCTTTCTGCGGACTGGATCACCCGCGTGGTTGAGCGGCATGACGAATCGCGCTAGCCTTGGTCTCAGTGCCGGGGTGGCGAAATTGGTAGACGCACAGGACTTAAAATCCTGAGCTCCGCAAGGGGCGTGCCGGTTCAAGCCCGGCCCTCGGCACCACATTGTTTTTGGGTTAGACTGTCCAAGTGAGTCCGAACCCGTCGCCTCTCCTGCAAAAAGCGTTTGAGCAGGCCCTCAACCAGGCAACCTCGCGTCTGCTGGAACTGTTGAGGGTGGATCTGGATCTCAAGCGCGATGAAGATCGCTTTCGATTGGCGGTGAGCGCCGCCAACTGGGCCGTCGCGCGCCTGGTGCGTCGCGAGGTCAGGCGCAGGGGTGATATGGAGTGGGCGCTTTGGCGCATTCCGGTGCCCAGACTCCCGCAACGCCTCGAGGTGACTCCTTCGCTCTCCCGCGGTCGAGTCCTTTGGATTCCGGGGTGGGGCGATTCGCCCATGAGCTGGCTCGGTGTGATTGCCGCTGCCTTTGTAGGGTCTGGATATGAGGAGGTCGTCGCTCTCGACTTTCCCGGATTTCACGGCTCGCTTGCCCATCGCCGCTGCATCACCGACATGGATCGCCTTCTTGAAGTGGTGCGAGACCAGATCCAGGAGCTCCATCCGGAGATCGTTGCGGGTCATTCGCTCGGGGGATGGCTGGCTTCGTGGGGCGTGCTCCATGCCGACTCACGCACACCGGCGCCCTCAAAGCTCATGCTCATTTCTCCATCGGGCGTGACGGGCTCGCCCGCCGAGCGCGAGCTCTGGCGCACGGAAATGGAGTCCTGGACCCGAGCTTCAGAAGACGAATATGTCTCACGGGTTTTTGGGAACCGCCCGCCGCTAGTGGCCGGCCTTGTTAAGAAGTTCGCGCCCTTCATGGTTCGTGAGGACACGCAGGAGTTTTTACGTTCGGTGCGCGATGACCATTTTGTCGATGATCGGCTGCATGAAATGCCAAGCAGCGTGCACCTGCTCTGGGGGTCCGAAGATGGAGTGGTGCCTGAGCGGTTTGCCACGCACTGGGTCGCGCGACTGCCGCAGGCGAGGCTCGAGTGCTGGCCCGGTGTCGCGCATATGCCACATCTGGAGGCTCCTGTGAGGCTTGCGCGCTGGGTTCGGGCTGCGCTCTCAACTTAGCCCAAGTGACTTCCGATGTGCCTCAGGCATGGTCGCGTTTGATCTTAGCGATGGGCTCAGGTTTTTGCGGAGGCAGCTAGGCGCCAGTCTTTTGGCGATCCTGCTGTCTTTGGGGCCTGCCAGCCCGATTCATGCCGCTGATTGCAGGGATTCGGGCGAGCTTGCAAGGAGGTTTGCCGAGGAATCAGGTGCCCGACCCGCTCAGCAAGTGGCAATGCCTGCCGCCTCGCAAAAACTTCTTGAGCAGGCTGCGATGCCCGAGAGGCGGGGACACATCTGGAACCATTTTCTCCCCAACAATGCTCCCCGAGAGCGTGCAGCGCTCACTCAGTTTCTGCGGGAGCGACTCATCCAGCGAGGGCGACAGGGGCAGCTCACCAGCGTCTTTCCGGCAGGGATCGACGAGAATGGGGTGCTTGCCAAGCTTAAGAGCGCCGGCGGCGCTCGACTGCTTCAGGCGGAGACGGGGCCACGCGGGGTGCATTCTTCTTTTCAGCACGAGCTGGAGCTGGAGTATCTGAACGAGCGAGGAGAGCGGATCCGGGGCCGCTTTACGGTGACGGTGGTGATCGACCGGTTTCTGGGCGAAGTGGTGACGCTCTTTCCCGAGAGGGGTCCCGGGGTAATCCGGGTGGATTTGACTAGCCCCTAGCCTGTGAATCCTTATTTTGTTCTATTAAAACAATAAATTACTGGAGCGCCCCCTCTTTGCGACCAGAAGAGGGAGCCTGGGTAGAAATACCTTTCTAAATTAGTCAGGTACTGGTATAGATCCCTCCGAATCAAACGGAGGTCCCCATGACTCTCACCCAGCGTACGGCCTTGAATGCCCTTGTCCTGCTCAGCTTAACCACCCTCGGATCGGTGACTGCGAGGGCCGCGTGTTACGGCGGGGAGGGGCTTGGATATGTATCGAGCTACCCTTGGCATGTGCCGAGCAGCGTCCGGCGCGGAGGGTTTTTTACAAACTTCCAGAAAAAGATTGAGACTGGAAACAGCTCACTCATGTACCGGAGCCACGAAGAGGGCAGGAATGCCCAGGAACATAAGCGCTGGCGCGTGGTCCTGGAGAGAAACGGAAAGTCGCTGGATTGGTTTCACTCGAGTTTTGAGGAGCGCTCGCAATTGCTCGAAGGCGCGAGTCCCGAGGCATTGGTTCGCGAAGTGACCTTCAGGCAGGTGGTTACGGAGATCGCAGCAGACGGTACCGAAAAGCAGGTCGGTCAGACTCAGCCGCTCCGGGCCGTATATTTCTTTCCGCTGTTGGTTGCCCACAAGTTTGCCGAGAAGCACGGTGCCTGCCGCAAGACCGAAGAGCAGGTGGGAACTATGCCGAACCTCGGCACCCAGCAGACGAGGTTTGTGCGAACCGACGAATCCTGCCTCTTTACGGTCGATCACACTGACTCCCGGTCCACTTCGACCCGGCAGTCCGTGCGCCTGCCGCTGATCTCGGGAGGAGCATTCACTCACTACATCGACGCCCTGCTTGAAAGAACCGTGACCCAGGCGCAGGCGTCTGAGTACATGGACTCGCTCCATCGTGCCTTTCTGGCTTCGATTGAAAAGCTGGCGGCAGTCGAATCCGACAACGCCGAGCTTGAGGCCGATGAGCTGATCCTGGCTCGCAAATTCTACAACTGCCGCTACGAGCGTAACGTGGAAGGCGTGGATGAGGTCGAATTCGTGAAGCGCGTGTTTGACGGCAAGTGATTGGAACCGGGGATGGCTGGGGCAGCAACGCTGCCTCAGCCTACCTCTACGACCGAGTAGGTCTTTTTGCCCTTGCGCAGAATGATCCAGCCCCCCGAAAGCACGTGTGCTGACCCCAGCACGAGCGCCGCATCCGAGACGCGCTCATTGTTGAGGTAGATCCCGCCACTCTGGATGTCTTTTCGGGCCATGCCCTTGGAGTTGCAAAGCCCGCTCTCAACGAGAGCATCGACCAAGGTCCAACCCCCCAGACCTGACTTTTCTTTCTTGATCCGAGGTGCGCTCGCAAATGCGGACTGCAGAGCTCCCGCATCGAGTGTCTTAAGATCCGCACCAAAGAGCGCCTGAGTCGCACCTTCAACCTTGGCAAGCTCGGCATCACCGTGCACGAGCCGGGTGAGGTCTCTGGCGAGGCGCTTTTGCGCCTCGCGGGCCTCGGGTGCCGACTTGAGTGCGCGAGCGCACTCTTCGCGCTCAGTTACGCTCAGATCCGTAAAATAGCCCAGATACGTCATCACATCCGCATCGGATGTCTGCATGAAGAACTGGTAAAAGTCGTAGGGAGCGGTCTTTGCGGGATCAATCCACACCGAGCCGCCCTCGGTCTTGCCAAACTTGGTGCCATCGCTTTTGGTGACCAGAGGGTGGGTGAGACCAAAGGCTTTTGCACTCGCGCCGGCGCCAGGACCTGCAAGCTTGTGAATCAGATCCAGGCCCGCCGTGATGTTGCCCCACTGGTCGCTCCCGCCGATCTGGAGGTCGCAGCCATGGTTCTTGTGCAGGTGGTAGAAGTCATAGGCCTGAAGCAGCATGTACGAAAACTCGGTGTACGAGATGCCATGCTCGCGGTCTTCTAGTCTGGCGCGCACGCTTTCCTTGGCAAGCATGTGGTTCACGGTGAAGTGCTTTCCCACTTCGCGCAAAAACGCGATGTAGGAATAGCCTTCGAACCACTCGAAGTTGTTGATCACGCGGGCCGGGTTCGGACCCGAGAGCTCCAGAAATTTGGAGATCGTGCGGGTGATGCCCTCGACATTGCGTGCGAGGTCCTCTTTCGAGAGGAGCTTGCGCTCCTGCGACTTGCCGCTTGGGTCACCGATCATGCCCGTGGCGCCCCCCACCACCGCGATCACGCGATGCCCCGCCTTCTGGAAGCGGCGCAGGGTAAGAAGCGGGAGCAGGCTTCCGACATGCAGGCTGTCAGAGGTCGGGTCAAAGCCGCAGTAAAGGGTGATCGGTCCCTGGGTGAGGCGCGAGGCAAGGCCCGGGTCAGTCACCTGTTTGACGATGCCGCGAGATTCGAGGTCAGCAAAAAGAGTCATAAGTGGGGGTGATCCTGACTGAATCCTAACACAACCCCCGAGAGGCAGGCGACAATGGATGTTACAGAATCAGAAAATCGGGAGTCCTTCATGAGATACCTTTTGCTCGGTCTTTCGCTATGGGCCACCTCTGCAGCGGGTGCCGTTCAGCTGCAGGGCGCAGGCGCGACATTTCCGTATCCGCTCTACTCGAAGTGGTTTTCGGAGTTTCAGAAGACCGGCAAGGGGATTGCGGTCAACTACCAGTCGATCGGCAGCGGTGGCGGCATCAGGCAGGTACTGGCCGGCACCGTGGACTTCGGCGCAAGCGACGCACCCATGACTGACGAAGAGCTCGGGCGCGCCAAGACCCCGATCGTGCACGTGCCGACCGTGCTGGGTGCCGTGGTGCTGAGCTACCACGTGCCGGGCGTTGCCACGGGGCTCAAGATCGGCATGGAAGAGGCCGC
>CAIOHW010000444.1 GCA_903858195.1 Oligoflexia bacterium
AGGATGGGCTTCGCGCCGTGGACAAGCGAGTGGGCTATCGTGGTGCACTCAGGAGGCTCAAGACGGACGAGGAAAAGGAGGCATTCCTCATTCGCTCGCGCGCGAACTTGGTTGAGCGCAGCCTCGGATACGTGATGTTCACGCCCGACGGCGGGCTCGATCCGATCGCCTCGATCCAGGAGGCGGGACTGGCCGCGGAAGCCGAACTGCTGAGGGAGGGCGAGCGTCACGAGGCTCTCGTGACCAGCATCGACGATTCCAAGCGGACCATTGGCGTGATGCTGGGGGCACTGAAGCTTGAGATTCCTCAGCGAGAGTGGCGTTGGGCCCGCCCCGTCCGAGACGGGAAGCCGGTGGGCGCAGAGCCAACTGTTCCGTCCAGAGTGGCGTCGAAGGGGGACGTGGTCCTGATCCGACCGATCCGGGAAAAGGGCTCGCTCTGGGTGGCAGCGCTCGAGCAGGAGCCGTTGGTGCAGGGGGCTCTGATCTCGCTCGACGCCAGAAGCGGGGCCGTGCTGGGCATGGTGGGAGGCTATGACTTTGAGAAGTCGGAGTTCAACCGCGCCCTTCAGGCCCAGCGACAACCGGGCTCATCCTTTAAGCCGCTGATCTATGCGGCAGGCATCGAGAAGGGTTACACGCCGGCAAGCGTGATTATCGACGCACCTCTGACCTTCGAGGACAAGGAGCTTGGAAAGTGGAAGCCCGCCAATTTTGACGAGAAGTTCAACGGTGACACGACTTTTAGGCAGGCCCTGATCAAGTCCCGCAACATCCCGACGATCCGACTCCTGCAGAGTGTCGGCATTTCCCAGATGATGGAGCATGCCGCGAGGATCGGATTCGCCCCCGAGCTCCCGCCAGATCTTTCCATCTCGCTTGGGAGCATGACGGCGTCTCCACTGGAGATGGCAAAGACCTACGCGCTCTTTCCGAGGCTGGGGCGCAAGATCCAACCGGTCTTTTTCACCGAAGTCCGGGATCGCGATGGCAAGGTCCTCGAGGAGGCGCCGCTTCGCATCACTCCGCCCACGATCGTGCCGCCCCCGGCGCCCCAGGCCAGCCCGTCTCCCGAAGAGCAAAAAGACCTGGCAAACTCCGGGATCACCGGCCGGATGCCGCTCATTCTTCCCACCTACCCGCAACCCGCTGACCCCGACCAAGTGATGGACCCGAGGGTGGCATACGTCATGACCCACCTCATGACCGAGGTGGTGAACTACGGGACCGGGACCGAGGCCAAGCAGCTGGGGCGTCCGGCAGCAGGCAAGACGGGTACAACCAATGACTATCTCGACGCATGGTTCATGGGCTTCACCCCGCACATCGTCACGGGAGTGTGGGTGGGTCACGATAGCCAGGCACCGATTGGCCCGGGCGAAACGGGGGCGAAGGCATCCCTGCCCATCTGGCTCTCGTTCATGCACGAGGCGGTGAAGGGCTACCCGAATGACGACTTTGTGATCCCTACCGGGATCCTCTTTGCTTCGATCGACCCCGCAAGTGGGCGAAGGGTCACCGGGAATGCGGCGAGGGGCATCAAGGAAGCCTTCATCGAAGGCACCGAGCCGCAGGACAACCCCCCGGGCCAGCTGCTCCCTTCTGATTCCGCTGGAGATTTCCTTAAAGAAGACTTCCAATGAACCCGAAGTGCCGATGTGGGGCACCGAGGTGGAGTGAGCGTTTCAAGGGACCTAGGTTTATCGCTGGTCTTCCACGCGGTTTTAATGACGGCATGGGCCCTTGTAGCGATTCAGCGGGCGACCTATCCCGCGCCTGAGCCGGACCTCTGGGTGACTCTGGAGCCCCCGGCGCTTCTCCCCACCGGCCAGCGCCAGCAGATTGTCAGGAGCACGGTGGGTGAAGCCACGCCGCAGGCCACAGACGACGCCTTTTTGGGCGAGCGCACCCGGACCGTCAGGCGCCAGAGCATCAAGGTGGGCAACGCTGGCGGGGCACCGGCGAAACCTGCCGCCCCGGACCTTCCCCTTAAAAGCCTGGCGCTTGGCGATTTCTCACGCCTCGCCTCCCGTAACCCTCCCCCCTCCGAGCAGGAGGGCGTCGCAGGCGTCTCGGGCGAATATGTGAAGGGAATCCAGGAGGGGGAGCAGACGGCGCTCAACACGCGTGAGTTTGTCTTTTACGGCTTCTTCGAACGCATTCGCTCCCAGCTGGACCGGGCATGGGAGCCTATTCTGCGCGAGGAGCTGATCCGCCTCTACAAACAGGGCAGGCGCCTGGCGAGCGACCAAGACCACGTCACGCAAGTCATGGTCGTCTTGGACCGCGAAGGCCGCGTGGTTCGAGTGGAGACTCTAGGGGAGTCGGGAACCCGAGTTCTCGACGACTCGGCGGTGAGGGCCTTCAACCGTGCGGGCCCGTTTCCAAACCCCCCGAGGGCGCTCCTGGGGAGCGAGGGGACGGTGCGGATCCGCTGGGAGTTCATTCTCAAGACTTGAGGCGCTCGAGCCCCTCATGAAAGACGTATTCCTGCCAAGCCGAGTCGAGTTGGCGAACCGTCCGGATGATCTCTTCTGCCGCCGAAGCCTCGGACAAGCCCTGGCTGCGGGCCAGGTGGCGAATGGAGCCCAAAAGCGAGTGGAAAGCCTGTGACGCCATCAGACGCTGGATCTCACCCGACCAGTCGCTACTCGTGCGGCTGCGCGTGGTCAGCAGGGCCGTGTTGAAGATCCGGCCCAAATCATCGAGGGAGCCGATGGCTGGCGGGACGGGGCCCGACTGAGGAGCGCCGGCACCTGGGGCGGCGTCACTTGGGTCGGGCTGGTAGTGAAATGAGTTGCTGGTTGTCATCGGGTGGAGCGCCGGAAGGTAGCCATGACGTGGCCCCAGCGCCACACGAATTTGACAATTTTTGGTCAAGAAAAAATTTTGAGGTTGTTGGCGCGCCCGAAGCACCTTGATACAAGCGCAACATGAAGGATTTCGGCGCTTTTTCGGCAGATGTTTTTTCTTCCCGGCACATCGGTCCCGGCGGGCTCGAGACCGAGCGAATGCTTTCCTCGCTGGAGGCAGCAAGCCTCGCCGAATTGGTCTCGCAAACGATCCCTGAGGGCATTCGGCTCGGGCGCGAACTCTGCACGCCCGAGGCGCACAGCGAAGTGGATGCGCTTGCGCGGCTCAGGACGATTGCTCGAAAAAATGAAGTGAGAAGATCCTACATCGGACAGGGCTACCACGACTGTGTCACGCCCCCGGTGATCCAGCGAAATATCCTCGAAAACCCGGGATGGTACACGCAGTACACCCCGTATCAGGCAGAGATCGCACAGGGCAGGCTTGAGGCAATCCTCAACTTCCAGACGATGGTGATTGAGCTCACGGGGCTTCCGATCGCGAACGCCTCGCTGCTTGACGAGGGCACGGCGGCAGCAGAGGCGATGGCCATGTGCTTTGGGTTGCAGGAGCGGCCGGATGGGCGCCCATTCCTCGTTTCTTCAGAGTGCCACCCACAGACGATCGAAGTGGTTCGTACCCGGGCGCAGCCACTGGGCATTGCCGTTGAGGTGTCCGATCCGGCGACATGGAATCTCGAGGCGATGAATCCATTCGCACTCCTCATTCAGTATCCCGCCAGCGACGGCCGGATCACCGATCCGTCTTCACTCCTTGCCGAGGCGCGCACCCGCAATATTCGCTCAATCGTTGCATCTGATCCGCTCGCACTGGTCATGCTCGTTCCTCCCGGCGAGCTCGGGGCAGATGTGGTGATCGGGTCCACACAGCGCTTTGGCGTACCCATGGGCTTTGGGGGGCCGCATGCCGCCTATCTCGCCACGCGCGATGAGTACAAGCGCTTGATCCCAGGGCGTATCGTCGGAGTTTCACAGGACGCCGAGGGCCGTCCGGCCATTCGACTGGCTTTGCAGACACGCGAGCAGCACATCCGCCGCGACAAGGCCACGAGCAACATCTGCACGGCCCAGGTGCTCCTGGCTGTGATGGCGTCGATGTACGCCGTTTACCACGGCCCTGAGGGGCTCCGCCGGATTGCGGGCTCCACTCACGGCAAGACGAGGCTGTTGGCAGCCGCCCTCCAGTCCATGGGCTTCTCCGTCGTGCACCAGCACTATTTCGACACCGTTCGCGTGAAGCTCGGCTCAGGATCGGCCGCAACTCTCAGGTCCGCCTGTGATTCGGCCGGTATCAACCTTCGCTGGTTTTCGGATCAGGAGGTCGGTGTTTCGCTCGACGAAGCGGTCACGCAGGGCGATCTGCGCACCCTGGTCGGAGCCTTCGCCCGCACGGCGGGTAAGCCCGCACCGGACCTTGCCGCGCTCGAGCAGGGGCTTGGGGCCGCGGCGATTCCGTCCGCGCTGGTCCGCCAGTCACCGCCGCTCAGGCACCCGGTCTTTGGCATCTACCATTCCGAAACCGAGATGCTGCGCTATATGCGCAGACTGGAGTCAAAGGACCTTTCGCTCACGACTTCGATGATCCCGCTCGGCTCGTGCACCATGAAGCTCAACGCGACGGCCGAGATGTTTCCGGTGAGCTGGCCCGAGTTCTCGCGGATGCACCCCTTTGTTCCAGCTGCGCAGGCGGCGGGCTACCACGAGATGCTTGCCGGTCTTTCGGACTGGCTCTCTGAAATCACAGGTTTTGCGGGCGTCTCGCTTCAGCCTAATGCAGGCTCGCAAGGAGAGTACGCAGGGCTTCTGGTCATCAGGCAGTACCATCAGAGCCGCGGGCAGGCGCATCGCAACGTATGCCTCATTCCGAAGTCCGCGCACGGCACGAACCCCGCGAGCGCCGTGATGGCGGGCATGCGCGTGCTGGTCGTGGAGTGCGATGAGCAGGGTAACGTGGATATCTCCGACCTCAAGGCAAAGGCCGCCGCGCATTCGGCGGACCTTGCCGCCCTCATGGTCACCTACCCCTCCACACACGGCGTGTTTGAAGTCGCGATCCGCGAGATTTGCGAGATCATCCACGGGCATGGCGGGCAGGTCTATATGGATGGAGCCAACATGAATGCACAGGTCGGCCTCTGTCGACCCGGTGACTTCGGGCCCGATGTCTGCCACCTCAATCTCCACAAGACCTTCTGCATTCCGCACGGTGGCGGCGGTCCGGGAATGGGACCTATCGGTGTCGCGAAACATCTGGTCCCCTTTCTTCCGGGGACACCGGACACGGGTGTTGGCGCGATCTCATCGGCGCCGTTTGGGAGCGCGAGCATCCTGCCCATTTCGTGGATGTATATCGTCATGATGGGCCCAGAGGGCCTGAAGAGGGCCACCGAGGTTGCCATTCTGAACGCAAACTACATTGCGCGTCGTCTGGAGCCCCACTATCCGGTGCTTTACAGGGGTGAGCGAGGCCGGGTCGCACACGAATGCATCCTCGACCTGCGCCCCATCAAGGCCTCAAGCGGCATTGAGGTCGAAGACGTGGCCAAGCGCCTCATGGACTATGGGTTCCATGCGCCGACCGTGTCGTTCCCGGTGGCAGGCACCATCATGGTGGAACCTACTGAGAGCGAGTCGAAGGCTGAGCTGGATCGTTTTTGCGAAGCCATGATCGAGATCCGAAAGGAGATCGCCGAGATCGAGTCAGGCAAGGCTGACCGCGCAAACAATCTCCTCAAGAATGCACCTCATACGGCCACAGCCGTGACCCGCGAGAACTGGGATCGCCCCTATCCGCGTGAACGGGCGGTGTTTCCAACGTTCTGGACGCGCGAGCACAAGTTCTGGCCGGCGGTCTCGCGGATCAATAACGTGCTCGGTGATCGCAACCTGGTCTGTGCATGCCCACCGATCGAGTCGTACTCGAGCTAAGAGTTACTTCAGCGTGGCGCAGTAGGCCTCGTAGGCGGCAGAGTCCATCAGGCCCGCGGGCTCGGAGGCAAGCTCAAGCTTGATCATCCAGGCACCGGCATGAGGCTCGCGGTTGATTTGCGCCGGGTCGGCGGTGAGCGCCGAGTTGACCTCGAGGACTTTGCCCGCAGCTGGAGCATACAGATCTGAGACGGCCTTGATGCTCTCTACGACGCCAAAAGTGTCGCCAGCCTTGAGTTCGCGACCGACCTTCGGAAGGTCGACGTAAACAATGTCTCCAAGCGCGCTCTGCGCATGGTCAGTGATGCCAACGGTGGCCACCTTGCCCTGCAGGTTCATCCACTCGTGGTCTTTGGTGTATTTGAGATGGGCCGGAAAGCGCATGGTCTAGCTCCTCTTATAAAATGGCGTTGAAACAACTTCAGCCGGCACGCGGGTGCCGCGGATGTCGATCGTCAGTCGGGTCCCGGCAGCCGCGTGCTCCGGGGGAACAAATGCTACGGCGATGGCCTGACCCAGCGAGGGGGACTGGGTTCCGCTGGTGACTTCGCCCACCTGCGAGACGCCTGCCGCGTCGAATACCGCGTAGCCCTGGCGCGGAATGCCGCGCTCGAGCATTTTGAGGCCCACGAGCGTGCGGCGAAGCCCCGCCGCGCGCGCGGCGAGAAGCGCCTGCTTGCCGACGAAGTCATTGGGCTTGTCGAGCTTGGTAACCCAGGCGAGGCCCGCGTCGAGCGGATGGATATTCTCACCGAGCTCGTGTCCGTAGAGAGGGTACTTCATTTCGAGCCGAAGCGTGTCACGCGCCCCAAGTCCGCAGGGCTTGAGTCCGAGTGGTTGGCCCGCCTCGATCAGCGCACGCCAAACCGCGGGGCCTGATTGCCAGGGCACATAGACTTCGAAACCGTCTTCGCCCGTGTATCCGGTGCGGGCCAGAATCGCCGGGATGTCTCCGCACACATGGCCTTCGGCAAACCAGTAGGTCTTGATGGGCGCAAGCGGCGTTGAGGTGAGGGTCTGGAGGATCTCGGCTGCCCTGGGGCCTTGCACGGCAAGCTGCGAATAGTTGGCACTCTCGTGGGAGAGGGAGCAGCGATAGCCCTTGCGCGAATGCACGCCGCGCATCCAGGCAAAGTCCTTGTCGTCATTGCTTGCGTTGACCACCACGAGGAATCGGTCGGCAGCCCTTCGATAGATGATGAGGTCATCCACGCAGCCGCCATGGTCGTAGCACATGGCTGAGTACTGAGCCTGGCCCACCGCCACCCTTGAGACGTTGTTGGTGAGCAAGTCGTTTAAGAAGGCCTCCGCATCCGGGCCCTCGACATGGACTTCGCCCATGTGGCTTACATCAAATAGCCCCGCAGACTTTCGGCAGGCAAGGTGCTCATCCATGACGCCCGTATACTGCACGGGGAGTTCCCAGCCCCCAAAGTCAATGAGCCGTCCGCCCAGGCGGGCGTGTTCGTCATAAAGGGCTGTGCGCTTGAGTGATGTCATCGGAGCTCGAGTATTACTTCTCAGGGGCGCCGGGTGTCCAGCCTCGCCTCAACCAGGGTCACCAGGTTCTCGAAAAGAAAGTGCACGGTCAGGGGCCCGACCCCCCCGGGAACCGGAGTCATCCGCGAGGCCACCGCCCCGACCTCGTCTGCCAGGACATCGCCCACGATCCCACCTTCGGGGCGGCGATGGATTCCCACATCCACGATGACTGCACCGGGCTTCACATGGCCCTTTCCGATCAGCCCGCGTGACCCAGCGGCAACGACCAACAGATCGGCCTGCGCAGTCAGCCGGGCAAGGTGCTCGGTCTTGCGGTGGCACTGGATGAGTGTGGCGTCTTTGTTCAGCAGGGCAAGGCCCATGGGCTGGCCGACCAGCGGGCTTCGGCCCACCACGCAGGCAAGCCTCCCCTCGAGGGGTACCTGATAGTGTTCGAGCAGGGCCATGATCCCTGCCGGCGTGCAGGCCATGACGAGCGGAGCCCCCTGTCCCAGGCGACCCAAGTGTACGGGGTGGAAGGCGTCGACATCCTTCTCTGCCGAGACCCATTCCTGAAGGCTGGGCAGAGACGCGGGGACGGCAAAGGGCAGTGGACGTTGAATCAGGATCGCATCAACGCCCGGGTCTGCATTGGCCTGGGAGACCAGGCTCCAAAGCCCGGCAGCACCCACTGAAGCCGCAAGAGGTGTGAGCTCGACCTCCACGCCCAGCGAGACGCCGCGCTTGCGCTTCATTTCAACATAGATCTGGCTCGCAGGGTCATCCCCGACCAGAAAGACGCGAAGCCTGGGCGGGCGCCGGAGTGCCGCGCGCACGGAATCCAGCCGCCCAAGCAGGCCCGGGGTCCGCGCATCGATCACCGGTTGTCCGGATAGCCAATCCATCGGGCCGACAATCGCATGGTGATTGGGCGAGCGGAAGCGGCATTTTCGTAACCCAGCGATGCCGGCAAAACCTGCCTGATGGGCAGGCGCATTTTTCCGGGTGCAGGTAATTCCTGCCGGGGGGCAGGTTTCGCGCGGGCAAAAATGCTCGAGATTTCAAGAGTCACTTCAGTTTTGGTTCCGGCATGCCGATTGCCTTCTTCTGGCCTCGAGAGAGGAGCCTTTCGTGGCCAGCGGAATTTGGAATGCAACAGCAGGAGCGGTCGCCCAGTCGCAGGTGGTAGACACCGTTGCCAATAATCTGGCGAATGCGGACACGCTCGGCTTCAAGAAGGATTCCGTGAGTTTTCGCGAGTACCTCGCCCTCGAGGAACGCGAGCCCACCGGCGCGGACATTCCGCGCGGCCCCGTCAAGGACAAGCATTTCTATCCCCTCGACGGCAGGGACCAGTCGTTCGTGGTCGTCGACGGCACCTATTCAAACTTTCGCCCGGGCCCCCTCAAAGTGACCAACGCCATGCTGGATGTGGCGATTGAGGGGCCCGGATTTTTTGAGGTCAGTACGCCATCAGGAATTCGTTACACGAGGCAAGGAAGCTTCAAGTTGGCCACGGATGGCCGGTTAGTAACGTCTGATGGATTCCCCGTGCTGGCGTCTCAACCCGGGGGACTGGCAGCCGAACTTCCGAACACCGCGCAGCCTGTCGCTAACCTTCAGTTGGGCCAAGGAGGGCTTGAGACTCAAGGAGGAGTCTCAACTGAAGCCGGGATTGCTGCGCGGTTCATCAACCTGAAGGATGCTGCCGGGAAGCTGAGCTTCTCTCCTGGAGGCGACATCTACTCGGGTGGAGAGCTGCTGGCGAAGGTCTCGGTGGCGGAGTTTGCCGATCCGAGAAAGCTTCGCAAGGTGGGTGGGGCCCTGTTTGAGAGCGGCGACCCAGCAAACCTCAAGGCGGCTGAAGGGTCGGCGATCCGGCAGGGAATGCTGGAGGGGTCAAACGTGAATCCGGTGGAGGAGATGACTTCCCTGATCCGCGCCAATCGACTCTTTGAGCAGGACCTCAAGGCCATGAAGACCTACGGGGAACTGATGCAGCGCGAAGCCAACGACATCGGGAAGCTTTAACTAGAGTGAAGCAGGAGAAGGAAACGGGATGATTCGAGCACTCTCAGCAGCAGCGACCGGACTTGAGGCGCAGTCTGCCAACATCGAGCGGATCTCAAACGATCTGGCCAACGTCAACACGGATGCCTACAAGCGTGGACGCATTGAGTTCAAGGATCTCATGTATGAGACGATCAAGGAACCCGGCGCTCAGCTCGGCGCCTCCTCGCAGACCCCGGTTGGCGTCCAGCGCGGAATGGGCGTGAAGGTGGGCGGAGCGCATAAGATTTTTGAACAGGGCCCGGCCAAAATGACCAACAACCAGCTCGACCTCATGATCGAGGGGGCCGGTTTCTTTCCAGTCCAGATGCCTAACGGTGAGATTGGCTACACCCGTACCGGCGCCTTCCACCGCGATGTGGGCGGCAAGGTGGTACTCAGCAACGGCGCCCGGATTCTCCCTGAGATCACCATTCCCCCTACCGCCCAGAGTGTCCAGATCGGGCCGTCCGGTGAGTTCAAGGCATTCTTGCCGGGGGGCCAGGAGGCGGTGATCGGACAAATGCAGCTCGTGACCTTCATCAACGAAGAGGGCCTCGTTGCCCAGGGCGAAGGCATCTACAAGGCAAGCCAGGCGAGCGGCACTCCGCTGCAGGGAGTGCCCGGAGAAAATGGTCTCGGGGTGATCTCGCAGGGCGCTCTTGAGGGCTCGAATGTGAATGTGGCCAACAGCATGGTGGACCTGATCGCCACCCAGCGGGCTTACGAGATGAACACCAAGGTCATGAGCGTTGCCGACCAGATGATGGGCGCAACGACCAATATCAAGTAGGGCTGACCGGATGACCAGAGTACTCATAGCAGCAGTGATGACCTTCGCGGCCACCCTCAATGCCGCGGCCGCACGCGCACCGGCAGATGCGGCTCGCGAGGCACTCGCAGCGGTTCATCCCGGCACGAGAGTCGAGATTCTCGAGCTCGCCCCCATGCAGCCCGGACAGGCACTCTCTGGAGCGGAGACTGCGTCAGTCCTTCAGGCACAGGGACGCGGTGAGGCACGGCTCATGGTGCGCGGGCCGGCCGGGTCGGCCGAATACCGTGTGCGCTACGCCGCGTGGGTTCCGGGACTGGTGGCGCTTCGTCGGATCGGCCCAGGCGAGGCCCTTTCTTCCGAGCTGACTCGCCAGCAGGAGCTCAACGTTGCCGAAGGCCTTGCCCATGAGATGCGCGGCATCCTTCTGCCGGCCACCGAGGATCTCTCTCGCCTTGAAGCGCGCCAGACGCTGCTCGAGGGTGGATTTGTGACCAGCACAGCTGTTCGGCGGATCCCAGACCTCCGGCGCGGGGACGCGGTTCGAATCGACGTGATCTCGGGCGACGTGCGCCTCAGCTCGCAGGCAACTGCCCTTGAGCCCGCAAGTGTTTCTCAGCGGGTACGGGTCCAGACCCTGAAAACCCGGAGGGAGCTCGTTGGCGTGCTTCGCGACGGCGGCGTGGTGGAGGTTAGACTATGATCACCGGAAGAATCCTGCTTGCACTGGCGCTGCTCCCTGCGCTGGGTTGCTCCCAGTTGATGCGCGGCCTCAGGCCCGATCTTGACGACGGTTATGTGGCCGAGCGCGAGCCCATCCGCGGTGGGCTACTTGCGGATTACCCCGAGTACGCAGCGCAAGGTCGCGGCCCCCGCCGAGGCGTTGCCTCGGAGCGTGACGGACCCAACTGGGTCAGCCGCATGGGGCCTGAGCAGGGCCAGGGCGAGATGCGCACGAGAGCGGCCACTCCCGCAGCCGAGTCAAGCCAGGAAGAGGACTTGGCCGTGCCGGAGACCCAGCAGCCGCGCCGGATCACCCGAGATGATTTCGTGGATGGCGCCGAGGACTCCGGCTCACTCTGGTCGACCAATGGCCAGACCAATTTCTTTTTCTCAAAAAACAAGACGCGATCAGCGGGTGATCTGCTCAACATCACCATCGAGGGCGACCTGCTTCGCGATCTCGCCGCCGAGGTGAAGCGCACTCTGTCTGCAGAGGAGCGCCAGAACGAACTCGCCCTGCTGGCAGCTGCGCCGCGCGCGGCCTCCGGCGGCGGCAAGGGCGCCGCCAAGTCCGGACCTGACGCCAAGGGCGATTCCAAGAGTGACACCATCAAGCAGAGTGCAGCCGCGCCGGACGAAGAGGGGCGGTTTAGTATGGCTCAGGTTGACCTGAGCGAGGCGATCGGCGTCAAGGCGGGCGATCAGTTCTTGGTCGAGGTAGTGGAGAGGTTCAGCAACGGTAATTACAAGATCCGCGGAACCAAGCGGCTCTCGTATCGGGGGACCACCAAGCTGATGACCCTGATCGGGGTTGTTCGGGGAGCGGATCTTTCGGATGATGACAAAGTGAACTCGGGGAAACTCTATGAATATCGACTCGAAGTCGTTCGCTAGGCTCGGGGCGCTCGCGGTCGTGCTCGTGGCAGCCCTGCAAGGGGGTGCCGCAGAGGCGGCGCGCCTGAAGGACATCGCCAGCGTCAAGGGCGTCCGCGAGAACGTTCTGATCGGCTACGGAGTGGTGGTGGGCCTCAAGGGCACGGGAGACTCGGGCACCGATGTCACGGGCCAATCACTGGCCCGGCTCTTTTCGAAGCTTGGCCTCGATGTGCAAGGAAATGCGGGGATCAAATCCAAGAATGCTGCGGCCGTAATTGTCACGGCCAAGCTTCCGCCCTTTGCGCGCTCGGGCAACCGGATTGATGTGACGGTGAGTTCGATCGGGGACTCGTCCAGTCTCGAGGGCGGAGTGCTGCTCGTGACACCACTCAAGGCCGGAGACCAGAACGTTTACGCCATTGCCCAGGGGCCGGTGAGTATCGGCGCCGTGGCGGACGGAACCACCAAGAACTTTCCAACGGTGGGGCGCGTGGTTTCGGGCGCAAGCATCGAGAAGGACGTGGACTCCAATTTTTCGGGAAAGAAGAGTTTTCGACTCTCGCTCCACAACCCGGACTTCACGACGGCGGCGCGCCTTGCAGTGACGATCAACGGAGAGCTCGGCGGAAAGTTTGCCACTGCACGCGACAGCGGAACGGTGGATGTCGTGGTTCCCTTTAATTACGAGGGCAACACGGTTGAGCTGCTTGCGGCTCTTGAGAGCATGCAGGTCAACGTGGACGGCAAGGCCAAGGTGGTTCTGAACGAGCGCACCGGAACGATCGTCATGGGAGAGCGCGTGACGCTCTCTCCGGTGGCGATTGCCCACGGTGACCTCTCGATCGAAGTGAAGGGCGGCTCCGGCTCGGGAAGCGATCGCCTCGTTGAACTTAAGGGCTCCGCAAGCGTGTCGGATCTCGTGAAGAGCCTGAATGCGCTAGGGGTCCAGCCCAGGGACTTGACGGCGATCTTTCAGGCACTCCGTGAAACCGGCGCCCTGCAGGCCGACTTGGAGATTTTATGATCGCTTGGATGGATTTTGTGTTGGATGAAAAGTTTGGCCCTCTGCTCAAGGGAGCGGATGTGGCCAGTGGTGGGGGTGTGGCGGCAGTCATGGATGATAGCGACGGCCAAAATATCCAGGAAACGAGACAGGGAAGACAGCCTGCTAGGATGGTGGGTAACAACCTTCTTGAATCAAACAATGGCCAGGGCCGCAGGGATGCGGACGCCATGCCCCTCTCCACGAATCTGAGTGAGACTGCGATGGGAACTGCGGGGGGCGCAGCGTGATTGGCCCCGCTCAGACCACCATGGGCGTGACGCCGGTGCGACGCGCCCCCGAGGTTGACCTTTCCCAGGTTGATCCGGAGACGCGCAGAGCGGCAGAGGGGATGGAGGCCATGTTCCTCGATTACCTGATGCAGACCATGCGCAAGACAGTACCCAAGAGCGAGATGAGCCTTGAAAACGGGGCGTCAGAAATCTACCGGGGGATGCTTGACTCTGAGGCGGCGCAGCGTGCGGCTCGTGCAGGCGGAGTGGGGCTTGCCGAGCAGATCGTTGCCTATCTCCACCAGGGTCGATACACTGGAAATAGGGCAGTTGCAGAAGATAACGGTACAGGAGGTACCCCATGAAGGTGAATCCGGCGACGACACAGGCAGTTCAGAACAATGATGTCTCGGGGACCTCTGGAGCCAAGCGCGCTGAAAAAGCGGGCGCTGCTTCTGCCTCATCGAAGGTATCGGCAAAGACCGTAGACAGCTCAAGCACAAAGGCCGAAATTTCGGCCAAGGCGAAGGAGTTCGCGAAGGCAAAGGAAGCCGCAACCAGCGCGCCCGATGTTCGCGAAGACAGGATCGCCGAGCTCAAGAAGCGCATTGCCGCCGGCAACTATCAGGTCAACGCAGAGGCGATTGCAAACAAGATGGTGGACGAGCATGTCTCGTCCGGAATCGGCTGACCGGAACACGGCCGTAAAAACGGAGCCCAGGGAAGGGCTCCGGGTGCTCCGACAGGCTCCGTGGCTTTGCAATCAGGAGGATTGCTTCGATGGAGAAGATACTGAGCGAACTCTACCAACAGCTCCAGAAGCTCCTGACTTTGCATCGCCAGCTGCTTGATCTGCTTCGGGCAGAGAGGCAGGCGCTCGTGGATGCAGACGCGGCAAAGATTGAAGAGCTTGCGCTCTCCAAGCAGGGCCTCTTGGACCAGATCGCACTGGCAGACGAGTCCAGGCGCAAGCTGGTCTCGTCGGTGGCCACGGCCGCACGACTTCCGGCAGAGACGGTTGCACTGTCGCGTGTGGCGATCATCGCACAGGGGCTTCAGGTCAGGCTCGGCGAACAGTTCAGGAGCGTGCAGCAGGCGCTCTCCCATATCCTGACCAAGGTCGAGGAGCAGGGGGCGTACAATCGCGCGCTGGTTGAGCAGAGCCTCGAGCGACTCGTCCAGATGAAGCGAAATATCGTCGGTAGCGAGGCTCCGAAGTCCGGAACCTACTCCGCAAACGGACAGCAGGCAGCACCCGGAAGCGGCGCCCGGCTGATCTCCAGGGAGGCCTAGACGTGGGAATGTTGGGGGCCATGCACATCGGTCGCTCCGGCCTCTCGGCCGCTCAGGCCGGCGTGGCAACGACCGGCCACAACATTTCAAACGCCAACACCGAGGGTTTCTCGCGCCAGCGTGTCCATCAGACGGCCGAAGCGGATCGCAGCACGGGCATGAACCGCACCCAGGTGGGGGCCGGAACGCGTGTTTCGAGCATTGACCGCGTGAATGACCGCTATATCGAGAAACAGCTTCGAGGCGCGGGGCGTGATCAGGCGCATGCCGAGGAGAAAGAACTGATCCTTCAGCAGGCCGAGGACATCTTCAACGAAATGGGCGGCGAGGGACTTAACCGCGTCATGTCTCGTTTCTTCAATGAGTTTCGAAAGCTTTCAAACGAACCCGAAAACGAGTCCATCCGCGAGTCCGTACGCGAAGCAGCCCAGTCGATGGTCAATGACCTGAGGCGGCTACGCGGGCAGATTGACGACGTGCGATCGCATGCAGATGCCAGGATCGAGGGCTACGTCCGCGAGGCCAACTCGCTTACGGATGAAATCCGGGAGCTCAACATCCAGATCAAGGGGCTTGAGAACGCAAAGGGGAATGCGAGCGATCTGCAGGATCAGCGCGACAGGGCGTTGAAAAAGCTCAATGCCCTGATTGACGTTGGCATGTTCACGGATGAGGCGGGCGGATACGTGGTGGACGTCAAGGGCCTCGGACCCGTAGTGACCGGCGGCCAGTCCGAGAAGTTCACGGTGAATCGCACGCCTTCCGGCGAAGCCGGAAAGGCAGCCAACGCACTCGACATCTTTTTGGATAACGCGAGGGGTGATCCGGTTACGGGCCAGATCTCCGGGGGTCGCCTTGGGGCCCTCATTGAGGCCCGCGACCAGGTGATGGGCACCATCTCCGGGCGCCTCGACGACATCGCATTTGAGCTTTCTCGAGCCGTAAACGAAGTGCACCGGCTTGGCTTTACCCGCGACGGCATGACGCAGGTTGATTTCTTTCGGCAACCCACGCAGCGAGAGGGGGCAGCCGAACAGCTTGCCCTTTCGGATGAGATTCGCAACTCGGCGCAAAACATTGCGACAGCGGCCGCACCCGACAGCCCGGGCGACAACCGGATCGCGCTCGCGCTCTCAAACCTGCAGGGCCTGCGCCTCATGAATGACGGCAAAAGCACTGTCGACGATTTTTATAACTCGATCGTGAGCGAGGTGGGCGTGGCCTCCAATCGCAACAAGGCGATGCTGAGCCAGAGCAAGGACATCTCCACGCAGCTTGGCAAGATGCGCGAGCAGATCAGCGGCGTCTCCATCGACGAAGAGACCACCAGGCTGATGCAGTACCAGCATGCCTATGATGCGTCGGCACGGGTGATTCGGGTTGCCGATGAGATGATGCGCACAGTGTTGAGTCTCAAGGACTGATGAGCGCGGGGGTTGAACGGTGAGAGTGACTGAAAACATGAACTTCGACCTCTCTCGTGACACCCTGTCGCGCTCTCGCGGGCGCATGGGCCGTCTGCAGGAGCAGGCGGCGACCACACGGAGGCTCACGACCCCATCGGATGACCCCGTGGGAGCCTCGAAGGTGCTGGAGATCAGGACGGACAAAATGAATTCAGAGCAGTTCATCACCAACTCGAAGCTGGCCGACACCTTTCTCAGCAACTCCGAGGCAGCCGTGGGCGAAGTGGCCGACCTCGTGGTCCGAGCCAAGGAAATTGCGCTCGGCCAGAGCAGCGGGGCAAGCGCCAATCCCCAGACCCGCATCGCCGTTGCCGAGGAGGTGACCCAGCTCTACCAGCAGGCCATCGGGGCGGCGAATCGCCGGGTGGGTGACCGCTATCTGTTCGGAGGCTACAAGACGACCGAGCCCCCGTTTGATGCGGCGGGCAATTACCGGGGGGATGACGGCCAGATGATGGTCGAGATCTCCAAGGACGTCTTCCTGGGAATGAACGTGCCTGGGCTTGAGGCGTTCAATACACGGCCCCAGTATGCAGCGCGCGATCGACGAGAGGCCGCGGGGCAGGAAGTATCGGGACGCGGACCTGCCTCGGCAGTAGGGGCTGCGCCAGAAAACATCAATGTTTTCGATGAGTTGCAGTCGCTCCGAATTGCCCTTCTTTCGGGCAATCAGGAGATGATCCAGAACTCCCTCGAGCGCTTTGACGAGCTGCACGGGCGCCTGACCTCGGTTCGGGCCATGCTCGGAAGCCGGATGCAGGGAATTTCAAGCGCCACCCAGTCGCAGGAGCGGCAGGTGGTGACGAACGCGGGGCTCAGCTCCGCCCTGGAGGACGCCGACCTCGCTCAAGTGATGAGTGACTTGGCGCGTGAAGAGACGGTTTTTCGCGGCGCTCTGGCGAGCTCGCAGAAGCTGATCCAGCCGACATTGTTGGACTTTCTCAAGTAACCAAGAGTTGCCAGTGGGGGCTCGTTGGTCTATACGGGCCATAGGTAAAGGACTGCCTTAGGGAGAACATGAAGTTATGCTCGTCTTGACCCGTAAGCTGGGTGAAAGCATCGCCATTGATGACCACATCAAGATTGTGGTGGTTCAAATCAAGGGCAAGCAGGTGCGCCTCGGGATTCAGGCCCCCCGCGAGACGAAGATCCATCGCGAGGAAGTCTACTCTGCCATTCGGGACCAGAATCAGGAGGCCGCCCAGGCTCCTGCCGCGCTTGGCCAGGTTTCAAAGGCACTCAAAGGCTAGTTGGAATTGGCAGGTTTTTGCGTTTTGATGGAAGTGCGCTTCGGGTCGCGAAGCCGACAAAGGGGAAGGTCATGATCATCCAAACAGGACGTTTTGGTCAGCTGGACATAGCGGATGAGGACCTCATCACGATCCCGCAAGGGATTCTGGGGTTTCCAGAGCTCTCGCGCTTCTGCTTGGTCGACCCCTCGGATGACACCCTGATCCTCTGGCTCCAGTCGCTTGAGAACCCGAATCTCGCATTTCCGGTGCTCGAGCCCAAGGTCTTCCGCGCCGATTATGCCGTGAGACTTTCGGCCGCAGAGTTGCGCGAACTTAAGCTCGAAAACCTCAAGCAGGCGGCAGTGCTTTCGATCCTGACCATTCCTGGCGACGTGACGCAGATGACTGCGAACCTAAAGGCCCCGCTGGTGGTGAACCTCAAGGAACAGATCGCCCGCCAAGTGGTCTTGCAGGAAAACGAGTACAGCGTGAAGCACCTCATGTTCAAGGAGCTGCGCGCGCACGTGATGACGCTCGTTGCCCAGTCTGCAGCCGCAGAGGCCGAGTCCGAAAAGGTCAGCGCCACGGTTTCGGTTCGCTCGCTTCCGCCCTCGTCGGCCGTTCGAGCGCTGAACGCCTAGTTGCGTCGCCTTTGGGCGTCTCGTGACATCTCAAGGTAGGCACGGGCTTCGCTGTTGTCCGGGCTTGCAGCAATCACCGACTCCCACTCGAGCTCGGCATCCAGCGTGTTGCCCTGGCTGTAGTGCAGGAGTCCGAGCTGAATTCGCGCCGGCAGGAAGGTGGGGCTCTCCTTCTTCAACTGTTCAAGCTCCTGCATTGCGCGGGTGACAAAACCCTTTCGAGAATAGGCCTTGGCCCGGCGGATCCGGATGTCGAGTGCCGTCGGGTCAAGCGAGGCGGCCTTGCCATATTCCTCGATGGCCTCCTCATACCGGCGATAACGAAAATAAAGGTCGGCAAGCTCGAGGTGCTTTACGGCAAACTTCTTGTCGATCACCGTCTCGCTGCGGGAGAGCGGGTGTGCGACGGACTGGTTTGCCTGCGCAAAGACACCTTGGGCGTCATCATAGCGCCCGATATCGTTGAGGAGCACGGACAGGCAGATCGCAGCGTCTGTGTGCCTCGGGTCGGCTTTGAGGGCACTCTTCAGACTTTGAATGGTGGGCCCAAGCTTGCCCTGAAAGTATTGCGAAACACCCAGGAGGTACTGGGCATCAGCGCTCCCGGTTTCACGCCTGGCAAGCGCCTCGGCGGCGGTCTCCGCCTCCTTCCAGCGCTTGGTCTGGATCAGGTTCTGGATCTGCCTCTCAGCGGCGTTCATGGCTTGCTGCCCCCTGTGTCGAGGTGACGCCTGGCCCGCGCTGCGGCGTCGGACTTTGGAAACCGTTCCACGAGGCGCTGGAAGCGACGCTTGGCGGCGTCGGACTTTCCACGCTTGAAGTAGAACTCACCGATCTCCCATTCCTTCTCTGCCAGTCTCGACTCGAGTTTGGCGACATCGCCTCGAGCCTCTGGGGACTGTGGGTCACTCGGAAAGCGCACGAGGAAGTCGTTGTACGCGGCGATCGCCCGCTCGGAAGAGGCCTGATCTCTTGAAACGATCTCGGGTGAGTCGAGGAAGTGGCTCTTGCCCAATCTGAACATGGCGTGGGCAACGCGCTCATGCTTGGGGTGAAGGTCACGAAACGACTCATACACCGCAGCGGCCTCCGAATAGGACTCCTGCATGAAGTACACATCACCGAGCTTGAGCTGCGACTCGATGGCGTACTTTGAGTAGGGAAATTTGTTCTTAATCTCCCGGAGCTTGTCGATCGCCAGCATGTAGTGATCGTTTTCGATCTCTTGGATGGCTTCCTTGTAAAGCTCGGCAGGGTCCTCCTTTGCCGTTTCAACGGAGGAGCACGCCGTAGCCAGCAAGACGAGCAGGGGGAGCAGGAGTTTCATTCGGTAGGGGTCCTTGGTCTCGGTGTATGCGAACGCGCCCGCAAGGGCAACAGGCAGCGCTCCTCGAGCCAGCCCGTCTTGCCGCGCGAGATGCGCACTGCGCGCCAGCCCGAAGATCTCGGGTGGGGTGCACCGATCAGTCGGAGTGCGGTACCCGGTGGCACCTCGAGCACGCGGATAAAGTCCTCTCCGGGCCCGCTTCGCAGCGAGCAGGCTTCGAGCACGCGAGCGGGCTCCCGACGTGAGGACCAAGCCTGAAGGCAGACGAGAAAGCCTGCAGCAAGCCAGCACAGCGCAGCAGGGAGGATTCGCGCCCGCTTGCGCCAGAGTGCGAGCGACGCCCCAAGGGCTGTGGCAAGCAGCGCGATCTCAAGAGCCAGAAAGGCAGAAGAGTCGGCGAAGCGCTCCCAAGGATAGGACGCTTGATCGAGGGCGCCACCCGCCGCCTGGCGCGCGCGCTCCAAAGCCACTGCGAGGCGGGGGTTCGAGCCCCCCAGGGAGCGGGACTTTTCAAGGTGAGCCAGCGCGCGTCCGGCCTGACCGGTTTCGAGGAACAGGGCCCCCGCACTGTAATGATACAGCGCAGCATCCTGTGCGCCGTCAGACGGCGGCGCTGCAAGCAGGAGTTCCAATGCTTTCGAGGACTTCCCGCCCTTTGCCTCCAGGATTGCCTGGCGCAGGTTTTCGTCCCGCGAATCAGCCATGGCCAAGACGCTATGGGCACCCGGGCTTCCTTGCAACAAAAATAAGCCGATGATATTGCTTCGGAATTCCTTCGGGAATGATCACGAGGAGATCCATGCAGAACCCCCAGCACGCCCCGACATCCCCGGTAGCCCCGGCAACCATGACAGAGGCCTCTCGTCTTTTGGGCTCC
>CAIOHW010000445.1 GCA_903858195.1 Oligoflexia bacterium
ACTTGCCGTAGCCGAGGCGGTGCGGCTCAATCGTTCGAAATATACGCCGGTCACAGGGATTCCCGAGCTTCGCAGCCGCATCGCGCGTCGCACGACCCTCCAGCAGCCCGCGCTCGTGGCGAGATCTGGGGAGTGGAAGCCCTCGGATGTCGTGGTCACCAATGGGGGCAAGCAGGCCATCTTCAACGCAATGATGGCGACACTCGAGCCCGGCGACGACGTGCTCCTGCCGATTCCTTATTGGATCAGCTATCCCGACATGGCGTCGTTGGTCGGCGCCCATGTTCATCGCATCGAGACGCGCTTTGAGCACTCGTTCAAGCTCACGGCCCGCGAACTCTCAGCCGCGCTCGACGCCTGCAGCCGGCCCAGGCTCTTGGTGCTGAACTCTCCGGGAAATCCCACGGGTTCGCTCTACAGCCGCGAGGAGTTCGCCGAGCTCGGAGAGGTCATCGCTTCGCACCCATCGGCAAAAGACCTCTGGGTACTCAGTGACGAGATCTACGACCGGATCATTCTCGGGGCCAAGCCCTTTTGCTCCTTTCTCGAGGCCTGTCCCGGTCTTCGTGAGCGTGTCATCACGATCAACGGGATGTCGAAGTCGGCCGCCATGACGGGCTGGCGCGTGGGCTGGAGCGTGTCTTCGGGGCCGATCACCGCTGCCATGGGCGTGGTGCAGGCGCAGAGCACTTCGGGCATCAACGCGTTGGCGCAGTGGGCAAGTGTTGCCGCCCTGGATCTCCCGGAGTCGGCTTTCGAAGAGCAGGTGTCGCGCTACCGCAAGAGGGCGCTCCTCGCGTTGGACATCCTCGAAAAAGCGGGCAAACTCAAAGTAGTGGTTCCTGAAGGGGCGTTCTACGTCTTTTTTGGGGTCACGGGCTGCCTGAGGCCCGGCGAAGACGCGCCGGCCTTCTGTGAGCGTCTTCTCAAGGAGTCGCGCGTGGCCCTCGTCCCCGGGGATCCCTTCGGGCTTCCTGGATTTGCAAGGCTCAGCTTTGCAACCGACGAAAAGACCCTGGAGTCGGGTTGCCGGAGGATCGTAGAGGGCCTCTAGTTTCCCGCCTCCCGAAAACGACCAGGGAGGGTGCGGGAAAATGCTTGGCCGAGTTCGCTTAAAGTTCGAAATCCTGCTCGTGTCGGCTTCGCTCTGGCTGGGCCTTGGAGCATGCTCGGTGCCCACCGACGATCCTGCTACGACAGTGGGCAAGCAATCCATCATCTTTCAGGTCAACGCGGCCCTGACTGCAGGCGAGTGCGACGACGCCATCACGTTGATCGAGCCGCTCTACAACAGCGAAAACACCGACAATGAGGTCAGGCGTCTTCGTGCGTCAGCCCATTCATGCAAGGCAGGCATCAACTTCTTTCCGCTCATTGCGGATCTTGCCGTGGGGAGCTTTGGGGGAAATGGGCTTTGGAGGACGATCACCCAGCTCTTTCCATCGAGTGCAGGTGACGGCAAGGCCGAGGCCTCGTATTTTGCGACCGACGCGCTTTTATCCTGGCTCAATCCCGGGGTGGTGGTCTGGCCTCCCTATGACATCAATTCGAGCACCGAAAACCCGGGCTCGATCACGGTGTCAGACCGAACCAACGCCTCAAACCTCTACCTCTCACTGGTGTCGATGTCGACGATCGGAACCCTGCACAACCGGTACGGTGACCCGAATGGATCGTACGCGCCGCAGCAGGCGCTTCCCTGGACCACGCTTGCAGCGATGGACGAGACGGGATGCGCCTATGCAGCCGCGCTCTTGAACCTTTCGGACGCGCTGGATTCGGTGGGGTCCGCCTACACCGCCCTTTCTTCGATCAGTACGGCTGTCAGCCTGGTCTCTGCAGGGTTTGACGCGGCCTGCGACTTGGGCTGCACCAACCTCTGCCCCTCGCTCACCTGCAACGGATGCCCGGATACGCTCCGGCATTACACGGCTTGTGAGCGGGCCACTCCCACCACCCAGGATGCGGATGCCTGCGCTGCTGCAGGACTGGTGACCCTCATGAACTCTCCGGCGGGGTGGCAGTGAGGACAGCGCTTTCCAGTCTCATTGCGACGTCGGTGGCCCTTGCCGTTTTTTGCGGTGAGGCCCGGTCCTCGTCCAACTACGAGCTGCACACGCTTTACCGCGACACGCGAATGAGGGCGATGGGAGGTGCGGGGATCGCGCTCCAGCTCGACGACCGGGATGCCCTTCAGGGAGTCTTCACCAATCCGGCGCAGATGGCCGGAAACCAGGGCATCATGCTGCATTATCTCGGTGCCGACATTGCTGGCTCGCTCGACACCTATACTGCGATCGGTGATGTGACTGCCGCCTTTTCGAACTTCACTCTCGACTCGCTCAATGCCCTCATGGGCCACAACATCTACAGCAACCTTCAGGCGGTGGGCGGAATCACCATCCCCAATTTTGGCGTCGCGGTACTTGCTGACTCCCAGCTTGGCTTCTACGGCGAAAACGAAGCGTACCCCGAGTTCACCGTGGGCTACCAGACGACCACGGGAATCCAGGCTGCATGGGGAATGGCCATCGATCTGGGCTCCGGAGGAGGCGGCCGCCGGGGTGCCTCGAGCTCTGCATCCGGCGGAGCCCAGCGCAGGCCTCGCAGGCAGAATGGACCCAAATCGTCGGGAGGCGGTTCGGCGGAGGCTTTTTCGATGGGTACGGCCACGGGATCGGAACTCCGAATCGGGCTTGGCGCCAAGTACCTCTGGAGACGTGGGGGCTACAAGGATGTGCCGCTCACGACGCTCCTATCGGCTGACGTTGGACAGCTCATGGATCTTTTTGGCGGCTGGGAGACGGGCTACGGCGTTGATGCAGGCCTCCAGTACGTGAGTTCGCATGGCAATGGGTTCAGCTGGTCACTTGCCAGTTCCGCGACCAACATCGGAAGCGTGAACTTCAGCGGTACGGTGGCTGACCCGGTGCCCAGCAATCTGAGTGCGGGCGGAGCACTCAGGTACTCGCTGGGAGGGATTTCTTCGGCGACGCTGACCTATGACCAAGCCTTCCTGCTCACGCCGACCGACTGGCGCAAGCGCAGTCATCTGGGAGCCGAGCTCGATCTCCCGGCGGTGACCATTTTCGGCGGGTATTACCAGACCTATCTTTCATACGGAGCCTCGTTTGATCTCTGGGTGTTTCGCCTGACGGCGGCTTCTTATGCCGAGGAGCTCGGCGCCAAGGCCATGCAG
>CAIOHW010000446.1 GCA_903858195.1 Oligoflexia bacterium
AGTCGCTCAATCCCAAAAAGCCCCTCCATCTCCCCATTCGGACCTTGGCCGTTCGGGCCATGGCCCTACTTGCCGCAACCCTCATCTCCCCTTGGATGACGGGTTGCGGCAAGAACGGAACGGGAGGCCTCGTCTCGTCGGCCCAGTTTCGTACCCTAGAGGAATCAGGCGAGTTGCTCGGCGATCTCACCCTGCTGCTCAAAACCGGAAACCTTCGGATGCCGTCGTTTGAGATCCCGATCTACGACTCCTATCCGGGAGGCCGCGCCATTGGCTCCATCGGCATGCGCGACGCGCTCTCGGCCGGGACCCAGCTCCAGGTGCAGGTGAACCTCGGGGCCATCGGCGGAATCAATGCCGAGAACGGTTCGCGACTCCCCAACGGACGACCGATCCCCGTGGTGCTCACCCCCGGAACGGCAGCCGTTGCATTGCCGATTCGCGGCAACTCCAAGCTCTATTTCGCCTTCTCCGAGACCCAGGCCTTGCTCGGCACGGCGCTGGTGATCCCGGAATTTGACAACCTGAGCGGCAACATCGGCGCCATTGACCTGTACTTTCCGTTTGAAGACGCAAGCGGCCTTCGCGGAGTGGCGGGGCTCTTCAGCTCCGATCGCCCGGGGCAGAGCGGACTTGCCGTATTCGTTGATGTCGGCCCGGCCCTCAAGCCCTCGGGCTTTTCTTCCAAGGCCAGCGTGGCGACCGTGGCCACCGTGCCTGAAGGTCAGCCCAGAATGGAGTTTGCTCCTGCCACCCGGCTCTCGCGAAAGCGCGCCTATCGCCTGAATGAGCTCATCCAGGAACTGGCCGCAGAAGGACGCAGGCTCACACTGCAATGAATCGCCGATGGCTCACGCTCGTCTGGGTGGCAGTCGCCAGCACGGCCCAGGCCGAGTGTACGGGCAGCGACGGATCCACGCTCTCGCTGAAAGAGTTCGAGCGGCGGGTGCAGGAGATTCACAAGGCCGACTACCCGGAGCTCACCCGGGCAACCGTCCGGGTGGCCGAGTTTGAGTCGGACGATTCGTTCCTGCAGGCACAACCGGCACGAAGCAGCCTTTTCAGTGAGCCTTTGGAGCGCACCTACGAGATTCAGGTCAACCCGAGGCTTTTTGAATGTCCGCCCACGAGTGAGGCCCTGAGTGCGATCCTGCACCACGAGTTTGAACACCTCGTGGATTACACGGAGTGGTCAGGACTCGGCATCATCGGACACGGCACCCGGTACGTTCTGAGCAAACGGTTTCGAATCGAATACGAACGCAAAACGGACCTAAAGACCCTCAAAAAGGGCTTTGCCTCAGGTCTGATTGCCTACCGCGAGTGGCTTTACCCCAGGCTCACGCCCCGGCAGCTCGAAGAAAAACGCGAAACCTACTACACTCCCGAAGAGATTCGAGAATGGCTTGAAGCTGAACGGCCCTAGTACCGCCACCAGAGCTCGACCGTAAAACGACTCGGGTCGAGCGAGACGGGAACACAGAGGCCTCCCAGGAAGGCTGCGGCATTCGAGGCTCGCGCGTCATCGAGCACCTCGGGCAGGAACCGGCGACACTCGGCAAAGCTTGCGTACCGAAGCGCAGGATCACCCGAATCGCTGCGGAGCATGACCAGACCCGAGTGCAGGACGCGCATCTCGCTCCAAGTGATCGTAGGATCCAGGCTCGCCATCTGGCAGCTCAGGGTCGCAGGATGGCCGGCGAAGATCGCCTGCGCCTCACCCAGCTGCGCCTGACACTGGGACGGGTCATACCAATGTCCCATGCGGCGCATGCGAACTTCGATCCGCTTTTCTGAGAAGTACAGAACTCGCGATGCACGGATTGCACGGATGTCGGCCCCCTGGGAGGCCATGTACCCGCGAACCCAGCCGAGCTCCTCGGACGTGAAGGCCTGATCGCGCGAAAAAAAAGGCGAAAGGTCGGTGGCACGAAGGCGCGTCCTGGGTGCGCCAAAAGAGCTGAGACTCAGAACCACGCCCGAGCGCACTTCATCGGGCGAACACGAAGAAAACTGCACAACGAGGCCCGTCAGGCGCTCAAACACAGCCCGTTCGTTTCGCTCGGCCGCCAGGCACTCATCGGCATCGGCAAAAAACCCGCGCGAAATTCCGGTGTCCGCGGCAGGGCTCGAATCCATACCCCAGTGGGCCGCATAGACCGGCGCCACGCTCCTGGCTTCGACCCGAACGCCCACGAGGTAGGCGCGGTGCTGCCCTCCCGATGCGGTCGGAGAAACGAACTCCTGCAGGCACGAAACTCTGAGCTCCTTGACGTCACGACCAAAGGCTTCTCCGGCATCCATGAGCGTCTTCTGGATGTCGGCCTTCTGCTCGGCGCATGTGGGCCGGGTGGCATCCACCCGAAGCTGGAAGGAAAAGAGATCTGCCTGGGCCGAAGAGGCCACAAGCTGCAAAGCCGCGCTCACCAGAAGTGTTTGAAGTTTCATGAGTTCTCCCTGAACTCTAACCACCACAGCACGGACCGGGCCGCAAGCTTCTACGAAAACACTTTGCTGCGTGCTTTAACCTCTGCTATCGGCCGCACCCAAGAGGAGATAACGATGAAGATCCGCGCACTGAGTCTGATCACCCTGCTTGCAACCGCCCTTTTGGCCGACGCCGCACTGGCTCACGGCTCCGACTGCCGACGCCGGTGCTATCGCCAGGCGCCCACGGGCCGCCGCGTGTGCCGCACCGTCTGCTACCACGACGGAAACCCCGACGCCGACCTCGCCGTGCTCTCGTCGACCACCGCACTCCTTTTTTCGACCTCTGCCCTCGAGAATCTCGACGATAAGCAGCTCATGATCGTGCAGGCCTCCGAAGACGCCGCACAGTTCCTCGCCACCGGGCGCAAGACCGGGATCCTTCCTTCACTGCTCCAGCTGAGCCGTGAGGCAGCCGCACGTGAGGCGGGCCTGGATCTGGCCGGCCAGCTCACCGACGAAGAGCTCGTCGAAGGGATCCTTGCCTCGACCGAAAAGCTCCTCGAAAACGGGGCTGAAAAGTAGTTGACAAATAAGATCAGGATATGATGGAAGGGCGGCAAGGAGAAATCCATATGATACCCGCAATTGCGCTTCTTGCCGCCTCCATCAGCACCTCCGACTGCAGCAGCATCAACCTCTCAGGCCTTTACGCCTGCAACCTCAAACAGAGTAAAGTCGGCCTCGAGATCCACCAGATCGACGAGCAGTTCAAAATCCTCTTCCACCTCCCGGACGGCTCTACCCAGAGCGAGACGCTGATTGCCGACGGAGCGCGCCGCACCCACGACGACGGCAGCATCAACCAGTACGTGGCCAGGTGCGAAAAGAACCAGCTCGTGATGGATGATTTTATCGGGATGAATCGCGAGGCGAGCACCTACGCGACTTTGACTCAGGGACCCGTGCTCTTGCGCTTTGAAAAGGGCCGTTACGTAAACGGTCGCCGCGAACGCAAGGC
>CAIOHW010000447.1 GCA_903858195.1 Oligoflexia bacterium
CTACATCATGAGCGGGCGCGACGGGGTGATCGAGATTCAGGGCGACAAGCGCGAGATCATCCGCAAGCTCCTCGCGCTCGATGGTATCCAGAGCAAGGGCTGAGGCTCGGGCAAGCTCGAAAATAGCCCCTGCGCCCCCGATTCGTTGTTTTCAGACCGGAATCACACCCATCCAATACTTTACATAAACAGTCAACTATGGCAGGGTCCCGCCCCGGAGGACCCAGCGCCCATGAAAATGCCGGTAACATCGCTCCTTGCGGCCACCTTTGCGCTAGCACCCCTGCTCACCCGCCCGGCTGCCGCCGATCCCACGCGGCTGACCGAGCTTTTTCGTGATGGCTTTGTGTCGATGTACGCGCCCGGCGGCTGCGGCAACAATATCCTGCGGCTGATCCAGAAGGCCGAAGAAGCCCGCATCCCACTCAATGATGCGCAGGTCATCGTACTCGAAAACGAGGGCGGCAGCGTCTTTGGCATGCTCAATGTCGAGTCAGCCCGCGATGAGCGCTGGCCGGGCGAGAAAAACTGGTACTTCCATGTGATCCTCGTGCACGGCGGCCTTGTGTACGACTTCGACTACACCAACGACCCGGTCGTCGATACGGTCGAAAGCTACTTGGAGCGCATGTTCCTGCACGAAGAGCGGCGCCCGCCCGATGGTTTCCTGGTCGGACGCGAGCACAAGCTGAACGAATACTCCGTGCGCAGCGTTTCGGCTCGCGATTATCTGCGCGCCCGCACCCGGAACGAAAAACCCAAGTACTCCGAAAAGATCTGGCTCAGGCAGTATTTGGATTCCGCGACGAAGAAAGACTGATCTTTGCGGCAGGTACCCCACCCCAGGTCTCACCTGCCGGTATCTTCGTATTCGGAAGCACGAACGAATTGGAGAGCACCTTGGCTCCCTCGCCCACCTCAACGCCGGCCATGACCGAAGCGCGAAGGCCGATCGTGGCATCGGCCCCGATCTTGACGGGTGCCACCACGAGATAGCCGCCCTGCCCGTAATGGCCAATGATGCTGGCAGATCCTCCGATGGTGGCTCGATCGCCGATCTCAATGAGCGAGAGATCGGTCAGCGCGGTGGAGTTCAGGGTGGTGTCGCGCCCGATTTTCATTCCCATGAGGCGGTAGAAAATCTGGAGGTATACGCTCGGAGTGACAAATTCGAGAAAACTATAGCGGACAACAAACACCAGCGCGTTGTGGATGTACCACGGCAGCGCTCGCACCGAGACCGAAGGACCCCGATACGGCTTGAGGCGCGCCGAACCGAGCAACCAACAGGCAGCCGGAACGATGAACATGAGCGCAAAGCCGTAGGCATAGTAGCTCAAGGCCAGAGCAATTCCGGCAGCAGCATAGTGCATCCCACCCTGCCCAAAACCCCAGCCCTCGAACACTCTGCTCACCCAGGCATGGAACGACAGGGCGCATCCCAGTGCGAGGCCCGCAACCGTCGCGGCCATCGCAAAGAAAACGAGCGGCATGAGGAGCTCGAGAAATTGAATCCAGAATGACTTTTTAGGATAGGGCCTGCCGGGAGCCATCGGTGACCCTCCATTTTGCCCCAGGGAATCTGATGTCGCGAGAGAAACCTCGCCAAAACGAACCGTTGCCGTCAAAATCAGAACGATGGCAGATCCATGCAAAAAAGTCGCAGGCCTCCTGCTGATCGCTTCGGCTCTCGGCGCATGCACGCGCCCGACCCTCCCATTTCGATTCCCTGCCTCAAAGCCCCCCGAACCCGAACAGGCCGAACTCAAGGCAGTGGTCGACCCGAGCCACCTCGCCAGGCTTCTCAAGGCTCTGGGCATGGCCGAGCCCACTCGTGAGCGGACGATCTACTTTTTTGACACGCATGACCTGGCACTCCACGTGGCGGGCGTCACGCTTCGCGCCCGGATCGCGGCAGACGGTGACGGCGACACGACCGTCAAGATCCATGAGCCCGTTGCGCGTGACGGATCCGGACCTGACGAAGGCTGGCTTGAACGCGACGGATTCAAGTGCGAACGCGATACGACCCTCGGCCCCACTCCCGCCGAAGACGACGCCCGCGGACGGCGCAACTGCTCTTACACGCGTGACCAGGCGGCCCTGGCCTTTGCCCGTGTCATGGTCGCGCGCGATCGCCCGCCCGAGACCCTGTTCTCGCCCAAGCAGCTCAAATACTTTGAGCGATTCGGCTCTGGCCAACCGATGACGGGCCTCCTGACGCTCGGGCCGGTGCGTGCCAGCACCTGGAAATCCCGCGACGATGAGCGATCCCAAAAAATCACTGTCGAACTCTGGGATGCCGGAGACGGAGCCCGCATGCTCGAAGTCTCGCTTCGCTCCCCGGTGACCCAGTCTGTTGATGCATCACGACAACTCCGGGATCTGCTCCAGCTTGCTGGAGTCCCGATTCTTGCCGAAGGCACTGGCAAGACACAGTGGGTGCTTCGCAAGCTGGTCCGTCAGCCCCGCTTGTTTTGAGTTTTTTGATCCCGAAAAAGCATGGTTAACTTCTTCCATGAAAAAGAAGCCCGCCTTTGCAGTCGTCGCTGTGCTTTTTGCCATTCACTCGGTATTGGCCACGCCCCGGACGCAGGCCTCCACGCTTCCGCCCAACGATCTGCATCTCGAGGATGACATCGCGCGCCTCGACGCAAACATCGATGAGGCCGAGTTCAACTCGATCATCGACAAGGCCATGGCCTTTTATGTTCCGCTGGCAAAAGAGCACGGAGGAAACCTCTCGGTCGAGCGGCTCTGGGAAAACAAGATGGTCAACGCCTCCGCTCTCAGGATGGGCCCGATCTGGAAAATCTACATGTACGGCGGCCTTGCGCGCAGACCCGAGGTCACCCCTGACGGATTCCAAGTGGTGGTGTGCCACGAGCTGGGACACCTGTTTGGGGGCTTCCCATTCTACCGCACGATCTTTGGCGGACTGGTTTGGTTTTCGGTTGAGGGCGAGTCAGACTACTTTGCCACTCAGTCCTGCGCGCGCGAGCTCTGGAAGCACGAGCACGAACAGAATGCCGTGCATCGGGTGACCGTCGACTTCTACGCCCAGCAGCGCTGCGACATGACCTGGTCAGGCCGCCGAGATCGCGACCTTTGCTACCGCATCGCCGATGCATCGGCATCGCTTGCCAAGCTCCTGGCCACGCCTGAAAAAGGCGAAAAGCCTTCGTTTGCGACCCCCTCTCGTGAGTCGGTCGCACGCACCTCTCGCAAGCACCCCAAGGCCCAGTGCAGACTCGATACGTACTTCGAAGGCGCGCTTTGCCCCGAGAACCGCGACCCTTCGATCATTCCGGCCAAGCGGCTTGCGGGCTACTTCGGAACCTTTTTCAACCGCAGAGCCGAGAAGCAGGCAGCATCCCAGAGCTGCCATTCGGCCGAGGGCTACTTCGAGGGCGTGCGACCGCGCTGCTGGTTTGCCCCCGTCTGGATGGGTGAGCAGTAACGAATGAAACCCGGGCACTGGGCAATCCGGTCAGCAGCCGTAGCGCTGCTTCCCGCGGCACTTGCACTCGCTGCGGACCCGAAATTGTACCCGATCTCGGACCATTTTGACGGCAGCCACTTCCACAACCCCTGGGGCGTGAACAACACCAAGACGCTCTGGGACGTTTTTAGCTGGAAGATCTCGAGCTCGGCCGAAGCCTGGCCCGAAAACGCCCCGCGAAACACCCAGCTCCCGCAGCTCGCACGCAAGGGCGCCTCGACCGGGGTGCACGCAACCTACATCGGGCATGCCACCGTGTACTTGCAGGACGGCAGACGAAGCATCCTCACCGATCCGTTCTTCAGCGAGCGCGCAAGCCCGGTCTCGTTCATGGGGCCCAGGCGCTACCGCAGGCCAGGCATCGAGATCAGCCAGATTCCGGCCCTCGACACAGTGGTGGTGAGCCACAACCACTACGACCATATGGACCTGCCCTCGCTCGTCGAACTGGACCGCAGGTTTAAGCCCCGGTTTTTTGTTCCGCTTGGAAACGCCCGCCACCTGCTTGCCGAGGGCATCACACGGGTCACCGAGCTCGATTGGTGGCAGGAAGTGGACGGAGTCAGGCTCGTGCCCGCACAGCACTGGTCCGCCCGCGGCGTGGGCGATCGAAACGAAGCCCTCTGGGGTGGCTACCTGTTCCGCCTGGGAGACCCGGGCTCAGAAATGAAGGTCTACTTTGCCGGCGACACGGGCTACGGCCCGCACTTTAACCAGATCCGCGAGAGGTGCGGCGCCCCGGATCTGGCACTGCTTCCGATTGGAGCCTATGAGCCCCGCTGGTTCATGAAGGACCAGCACATGAATCCGGACGACGCCGTGCTCGCTCACCGCGACCTGGGTTCGCGCCAGAGCTTTGCCATCCACTTCGAAACGATCCAGCTCACCGACGAGGCGATCGGCGATCCGAGGCGTGACCTCAGGAGTGCGATCGCCCGCAGAAAGCTGCCCGTCTCGGAGTTCTTCATTCCCGAGGCCGGCTCGACCTTTCTCCTCTCGCCTCCCGCGCCCTGAGTCATAGGCATGCGGGGTGCAGCATCCGCTGCGATGCACTTCGTACCCACACCGATTCGTGCGGGCGGCCTCGAACTTCAGGCGCTCCTCGGCGTCCCCGAACATCCGTTGGGATGGGTGATCTTTGCCCATGGAAGCGGAAGCAGCAGAAGGAGCCCCCGAAACCAGCAGGTGGCCAGGGCACTGCACCAGGCGGGACTCGGCACGCTGCTCCTCGACCTCCTCACGGAGAGCGAGGCCCATGTCCGAGAAAACACCTTCGACATCCTGTTGCTCGCCGAGAGGCTCAAGTTTGCAACCCACTGGCTCAGGCACCACCACACGGTCGAGAGCGAGCCGATCGGCTACTTTGGAGCAAGTACGGGTGCTGCTGCAGCCCTGATCGCGGCTGCAGACTTGGGCCCCGGCATCTCGGCCGTCGTCTCGCGCGGGGGGCGCGTCGATCTTGCCCGTGCCCGGCTCCGGCAGGTGCGCTGCCCCACCCTGCTGATCGTGGGCGGTGCCGACTCGTTCGTGCTGGAGCTCAACCGACGGGCGCTCATGCTGCTGCCGCGGGCATCGATCCGGGTGATCCAGGGTGCCGGACACCTCTTTGAGGAGGCCGGCGCGCTCGAGCAGGTTGAGCAGGCGGCGAGCTCCTTCTTGAAATCGTCTTTCGAGGAGATCAGCGGCAGTCGCCGCGCCGAAGCGACCTGACGGTGCAGGCAAGGCCCTGGACGGCCGCAAAGTTCTGGCACTCCGGGATGCCCTCCGGATCGGCCGAAACCATCACACCCATCACGACTCTGGCTGCCGCGGCATCGGCATCGCCCGTGGCAGGCGCCAGCGGGTCAGTGCAGAGGCAGCAGGGCACGACTCTCTCAAAATCGTAATCGTCGCCAGAAGCAGAGTCAGCTGCTGCTGCGACCCCAAAGCTCGCCACAACGAACACCATGAGCTGTCTGAAAAAGCACCACTGACTCATGAACCCAGACAGTATGAAACGACTGTCGCGGAACCCTCAACTGTGTCGATGTCGACCGCAAACGGCTGCCTTTAAGTTGATCTGGCGCCAAGCTGGAAGTCGACCATCCGGTGGAAGATCGATAGGGCACCATCGAGGCCGCCTCCAAAGCTTCTCAGCACGCGATCAATGGCCTCCAACGACGACAGGCACTCAGGAGCGGGCTGCCTGCGAACCAGGAATCGCGACCTCGCTCCGGCTCGAAACGACACCCTGCGGATCTGCTGAAGCACCGGAGATCGATGCAGCATCTTGCGCGCCAGGCTCCAGGTCGCATCGAGCACGAAGATCACGGGCTCGATATCCGAGGAGTCACACTCATCGAGAATCGCCCGCCCCCCGCCGTCATCGAGTGGCTGACTTTCAGGCCCCGGAAATAAAAGCAGCGGAAGCACCGAGGGATCGGCCACAATGCGGGCCGCCTCGGAATGGGGCCCAAATTCGGCGCCCACCAGCAGGCTCGAGTTCGAGAGGGCCCTATGGGCAAGTCTCCCGGTGGCAATTGGATGCCTGGCCTCAAGCGGGTGCATCAAAATCACGATCCTGGGCCGCGATTCAATGGGCGCAAGCTCGGCGCAATAGCAGGCCATTTGGGGCCTGAGGCAGGCATAGCAGGTGGGGCGCGCGACCCTCGCAGCAAAGGGCTCCATTTCTACACCCTCTCGCAAGAATACTCTTTTACACAAGGGCCCATCTCGTGGTCTTTTCAGGCTAACCAACTTCCATCAGAGGAGAATCGACATGCTGCAACAGATCGAACAATGGACGGCCAATTTTGTTGGAGTGGTCTGGGGCGTTCCGCTCGTGATCATGCTCGTGGGATCAGGTGTCTTCTTCACCGTCTACTTCGGCTTTCCGCAGCTTCGCTTCTTCAAACACGCGATCGACATCACCTTCGGCAAGTATGACAAGCCCGGCGACAAGGGCGAAATCTCGCACTTTCAGGCGCTCTGCGCCGCGCTTTCGGCCACGGTGGGACTGGGCAACATCGCAGGCGTAGCGGTTGCCGTGTCGCTTGGCGGTCCCGGCGCCGTGTTCTGGCTCTGGGTGGCTGGCTTCATCGGCATGTGCACCAAGTTCACCGAGGTGACGCTTGCGCTGAATTACCGCGACATCACGCCCCAGGGAGCGGTGCATGGCGGACCGATGTTCGTGATCAAGAACGCCCTTTCCGGAAAGTTCTATCCGGTGGCGTGGATCTACTCCCTCTTTGTCGTGCTCTCGTCGTTTGGCGCTGGCAACATGTTCCAGTCCAACCAGATGGCAGCCGTGATCAAGACCTCAGCAGGAATCCCCGAGTGGGTCTCGGGCCTGATCTTTTGCTTTGGCGCCTTCCTGATCCTGATCGGTGGCATCAAGCGCATCGGAAAAGTCGCAGAAAAGATGGTCCCTGCCATGGTGGGGCTCTACCTGTTTGGCGCAATCTGGATCCTCGTCGCACGCTATGAGGCGATTCCCGGAATGTTTGCCAAGATCTTTGCCGGCGCCTTTGCAGGAACGGCTGCCGTGGGTGGATTCGCGGGCGCTGCCTTCAAGGAAGTCGTCATCATGGGCATTCGCCGCGCGACCTTTTCAAACGAAGCGGGCATGGGCTCTGCGGCCATGGCCCACTCGGCCGCAAAGTCCACTCCCATTCAGGAAGGCATCGTCGCCCTGCTCGAGCCCTTCATCGATACGATCGTGGTGTGCACCATCACGGCCGTTGCACTGCTGCTCACCGATGCCTGGAGCACTCCCGGCATTCAGGCGGGATCCGAAATGACGGCCTACGCTTTTGAGTCCGTCATGGGGCCTGCAGGCCGCTGGATCGTCACCGCCACCGTGACGCTCTTTGCCTTCTCTACCCTCATCTCGTGGAGCTACTACGGCGAACAGGGAGTGACGTTCATTCTGGGCGAAAAGTGGCTCCCTGCGTTTCGCTACGCTTTCATTGGCTTCATCTTCGTAGGGGCGATCTCGCAGCTCAATGTCGTGCTCAACATCTCGGATGCGGTTTACGGCCTGCTTGCGCTTCCCAACATGATGGCCTGTTACCTGCTTCTGCCCAAGGTCAAGCAGCAGCTCAATGAGTACAAGGCCAAGCTCCAGTCAGGCGAGATTCGCCCCACCTCATGAGCGGGCTCAAGCGCGCTCTGGGCAGGTTCGACGCCATCGCTCTGGTGGTGGGCACGGTGATCGGCACGGGGGTCTTTCTTAAGACGACCCCCATGTCGCAACAACTGGGCTCGCCTGCGATGGTGCTGCTTGCGTGGGTCGCAGCGGGCGCCCTCTCGCTCATGGGTGCGCTGGTGTACGCGGAGCTTGGGGCTTTGTTTCCCGAAGCAGGCGGCGAGTTTGTCTACCTGAAAAAGGGCTACGGAAACGGCGTTGCCTTTTTGTACGGCTGGCAGCGCTTCTGGATCAGCGGTCCCGGCAGCATCGCCGCTTACGCAGTGGGTTCGGCCACCTTTGCTCGTGGAATGGTCGAGCTGGGCGACGGCGAGCAGAAGCTCCTGGCCATTGCCTTCATTGCGGCATTCACGGCCATGAACTGCCTGGCCGTGAGCGTGGGTGGCCTCGTGCAGAGCGCGCTTACCGTGCTCAAGATGCTCCTCGTGGCAGGTCTTGCCGCCGGGGCGCTCGCATTCTCGACCACGGGATCCTGGAGCCACCTCTCGGAGTCCGAGCCCTCGATCTCAGGCGGAGTCGGTGCCTTTGGTGTTGCCATGATCTCGGCACTCTGGGCTTTTGATGGCTGGAACAACCTGCCCATGGCGGCAGGCGAAGTGAAGAACCCGGGCAAGAACCTTCCGGTCGCGCTCGTGGGCGGCACCGTGCTCGTGCTTGCCATCTACGGGCTTGCCAACGTGGGCTATTTCTACGCCCTACCCTTTGCAGGCGTACTGAATCCGGGCGACCTCTCGGTTGCCGCACGCGCGGCAGAGACCTTCATGGGGTCAGGGGGCGTGGTGTTCTTGTCGGCAGCCTTCGTCATCAGCGCGCTGGGCGCCATGAATGGCTCGGTGCTCACCGGTGCTCGCGTGCCCTATGCCATGGCGCAGGAAAAACTCCTTCCCGCGTTCGTTGGAAAGCTCTCACAAAAATCGCAGGTGCCGGTCTCGTCGGTCCTGCTACAGGGTGCGTGGGCCTCGGTGCTCGCGCTCTCGGGCACCTTCGAGACGCTCACCGACTGGGTGATCTTTTCGTCGTGGATCTTTTACGGACTCTGCGGCTTTGCCGTGATCCGCCTGCGCAGGGCCGAGCCGGGGCTCGATCGCCCCTACCGAGTGCCGTTTTTTCCGGTGCTGCCTTGGCTGTTTTGCATCCTATCGGTGGCCCTGCTCATCAACTCGCTGATCGAACTCCCCAAGCAGAGCCTGTTTGGCGTCCTTTTCATCGCAGCCGGAATTCCGGTCTACCTCGTGATTAGAGCACCTCGCTCCAGGGCGGGCTGACGGCAAACGCCGCGTTGATCAGACCCACGTGCGAGTAGGCCTGCGGAAAATTTCCGAGCTGCAGGCCCGACTTCGGATCGAAGTGCTCTGAAAAGAGTCCAAGCGGATTTGCGGCCCTGAGCGCGTCGTCGAGCACGGCTCGCGCCTCGGTCTTGAGTCCAAGCGATGCGAGAGCCTGTGCCACCCAGAACGAGCAGACCAAAAACGCCGAACCCGGTCTGCCGAAGTCGTCAGCCCGAAGGTAGCGGTAAAAAAACGACGATTGCGGACGAGCGCCCCCGAGGGCGAGCCCCGATCTGATCGCCCCGAGTGTGGCGAGCGATGCATCGCGATTCGGAAACCGGAGCACGGCTGCGAGCGAGAGGGCAGAATCGAGCGTCGGGTCGTCGGGCCCATTGCACAAGATGCCGTGGTGCAGGCCTTCGAGCACGGCTTTTTCTGCGCGCGCCACTCGCTCGCCTCCTGCCTGACCGAGTTCGGGGGCGAGGGTGCGATCCAGCCCCGCCCACGCCATCAGGCGCGTGAAGGTGTGGGGCTGCCAGTGGTTTCGCACCTCCCAGAGGCCAGCATCCGGCTCCAAAAGCGACCGCTCGCAGAGGGTGGCCAGCCGCGCCATCAGCGCCGCATGCTCGGGAGTCTTCAAATCCAAAAAACGCCGATCATGGAGGATCGGTGCAAGCGTGAGGAGCATCTCGCCATAGACGTCATTTTGAACATGCTCGGCCGCCTGATTGCCGGTGCGCACCGGGCTTGAGCCGGCAAAGCCCTTCCACATGCGCTGCTCGAGCTCCGGGAGCGGAAGCCCCTGCGAGAGCGTGTACACGGGAGCCAGGCGCTGGCGGGCACCCTCGTTTCGCTCGGCAAGTCCAAGCAGGTAACGCAAAAAACCCTCCATCTCGTCAAAGTGGCCAAGCGCATGAAAGGCGCCCAGCGTGAAGTGGGCATCCCTGAGCCAGCAGTAGCGGTAGTCCCAGTTGCGGGTACCGCCGTGCTCCTCGGGAAGGCTTGTGGTGGGGGCGGCAAGGATCGCCCCCGTGTCCTCAAAGCACTGAAGCTTGAGCGCCAGCGCTGAGCGAATCACCTCAGCCTGGTAAAGGGTGGGAATCGAGCAGTGCCTCACCCAGCCGCGCCAGTAGGCCGTGGTGCGCGCAAGGTGCGACTCCACCCGCTCGACGAGATCCTCTTCGACCGCAGCGCCCCAGCTGAGCACGAAGCAGGCGGGCTGCTGGAGCACAAACCCCTCGCCTTCTACCAGGTAAGTGAGGGGCATGTTGGTGGTGAGGCGAAAGACCTCACCCCGAATCTCGGCCCTCACATGGTTGCTGGCCTGCGAGAGACGCACCCCTCTTCGACTCCATCCGTCCACCGGCCGGCACTCGACCTTCATGAGCGGAGAACCCGAAAGAGGCTCAATCTTGCGGATCAGTGCCGGCGGCCGGTACATCCTGCCGTGGTTTTCGAACCTGGGGCAAAAGTCAGTGATGCGGATGCGCTCGCCGGTCACAGCCGCGAGCTCGGTCACCAGCACATTCGTATTCTCGAGGTAGTGTTGCGACCCGAGGGCCGGGCTTTCGCCTGCGATGGATACCGAAAAATGCCCGCCCTCAGGGTCCAAGAGGCGGCCAAACACCGGATCACTGTCGGGGCGCGGCAGGCACAGCCAGTCGACCGAGCCGCCCGCTGAGATCAGGGCCGACACCTGGCAATTGCCCACCCATCCATAGGGGTACATGGACAACCCTGCTGCAAAAGCGGGACTGACCCTGAACTAGCGTCGCGCGCGCTTGGCCTCGAGATGCGAGTCGATCAGTGCCTTGAGCTTCTCGATCGAAAACGGTTTTGGAAAAATCGCCACAAACTTGGATTCCACCTTCACGAGCACATCGCCCGTGATCAGCACCTTGGGGATGGCTGGATCCAGCCTCTGCGCAATCTGGTCGCCGGTGGTTCCGGGAAGCCTGTGATCCAAAAAGAGCAGGTCGGGCGGCCGCTCGCCAATCACCCGTTCGGCGTCATTGGGGTCATGGAAGGTCGTGACGCGCACCTCTTCAGACATGAAGATGTCTGAAAAGAGCTCAAGCAGGTCGTGCTCGTCATCCACGTAATAAACCTCAAGGGGCATGCGCAAACCTTACCTCGAAACAGGTTTGCGGCAGCGAGCGGTTGAGCGAGAGCGTCGCGCCATGGTCCTGTAGAATCCCCCGCGCTATCGAAAGTCCTAGCCCGGTGCCCTGCCCGACCGGCTTGGTGGTAAAAAAGGGCTCAAAGAGCCTCTTTTCGACCTCTGGCGCGATGCCGCTTCCCGAATCCAGGACTCTGAGCACGGGACCCGAAGGGTCATCGTACGACTCGATGCGCACCCAACGTGGCGCCGATGCGTCAGGATGGGCGTGGGCGGCATCAATGGCGTTGTTGACGAGGTTGACAATGACCTGCTCAATCTCGAGGCCGTCACACTCGATCACGGCTTCCGTACGCAAATCGCTGGAAAGGTTGACCGACTGGCGCTTGGCCTTGGTTTCGACCAGCACGAGCGCCTCGGCCACCAGCGTCGAAATCTTTTCCGGACTTCGATGCAGGCCCTCGGAGGAGCGCGAAAACTTCCGAAGCCCGTTCACGATCTTGGTCACCCGATCGGTGGCTCGCGTGGCGGCGTCGAGCTTGGACTGAAAGCGTGCCGGATCCTCACGAAGCTTCGAGAGCAGGTGCAGGTTGCCCGCAATCACCGCAAGCGGGTTGTTGATTTCGTGCGCGATTCCGGCCGCCATCTCGCCCAGCGAGGCAAGCTTGGCGCTCTGGAGCGTCTTGGCCTGCGACTGGACGAGGTCCGTGATGTCAGTGAAAGTCGTCGTGACGGTCCTGCCCTGCGGGCCTTCCATCGGCACGGAATTGATCTTGATCCAGCGCATCGATCCTTCCGGAAGGTGCAGCCCCATGGTCACATCCGATACGGCCCTGCCACTGCGAAGCGAAACCATGGCCGGGTGCTCGGCTCCCGGAAAATCCGAACCATCCTCGCGCACCGAGCGCCAGCGCGGGTCCATCGAGGTGCGGCCGTGGAGCTGATCTGAGCTCAGCCCGAGGATGCGAAGCGCCGCCGGGTTGTGTGCGGTGATCCTGCCGTCAGTAGCCTGCACGACCAATCCCTCGCTCATGGTCTCGATGAGCGCGCGGTATCGGTTCTCGCTCTCGACGTCCCAGGTCCGGTCAC
>CAIOHW010000448.1 GCA_903858195.1 Oligoflexia bacterium
ACGAGGCCGGGCGCCGCCGCGAAAACGTTGGCGAACGCGAATACGAGCTTCTTGCCGACAAGGTGGAGGCCGAGTCCGGCTCTGAGCTTGAGGCAGTCGATGCCGACATCCGCGACTGGGAGTCGCGCTGGGGTTCGTTCAAGAAGGCCCCCGAGTCGGCTGCTCGCCTGCGCCTTGAACTCGCGCAGAAACTTGCTGACGACCAGGATCGGTCGGGGACCCGCGGCATTGAAGCCGGCATCGACATCCTAGAAGACGTGGCGGAGTCATCAAAGGCCCCAACGGAAATCCGAAGCGAAGCCAAGACAGCGCTCCTCGACATGCGCAGCAAGCTGCACCAGAGCAAGCTCTCAGACGAGGTCCAAACCCGCGCTGCCCGCGGCGAGAGCGTGGCCTCAATCCAAAGCTCTATCGGAGAGAGCCGCGCGTTCAAATCCTTCCAGTCCGAGATGGACCGCTCAGCCCAGCAGGCCTGCGGCAAAGGCAGCTTGCACCGTTCTTTTGGCGGATGCGCGCAGGCACAACAACAGCGTCAGGCCCAGTACGCTCAGTTCAACGCTCTACTGCTCCAGGAGCTTCAGGCTGCCGAGCGACTCCAGGCCGCCATGATGATGGACCAGCAGCAGGGCCGGTACGGAGCCTTCAATCCCCATGCACCTTATGGCCAGTTCGGTGGCTTTGCGCCCATGCAGAGCCCCTACCGCTGGTAATTTCTTAACTGAGGAGAGTGTTTATGAAAAAAATCACCGTAAAGCGCCACCATGCGATTGCAGCCTTCTCCGCCCTGGCCCTTCTGGGCTCCCCGTCGGGCTGGGCGCAGGATGCCGATTTCAGTTCCCTTTCGCTCGAGTCCGCCAAGAAGGTGTTTGAGTCATTCGAGCTCAAAGCCCTGGATGACGGATCGGTTGCGATCACCGGCTTTGCCTACAAGGACTGCCTCAAGCACTTCAAGCTCTCGCAGACCAAGCGCCAGAAGGATTATGTCTTCGAGATCCTGGCCACGGCCGAACTCGAACCCTGCATGACCAGCCAGAAGGCACAGCACGCAAAGAAGAGTCCCGCCGAGCGCGCGGCGGTGCGACAGCGGCTCTCGGCTCTTCCCAATGCCGTCATCGAAAAACGGGACGCTGCAATGGCGGTGGGCTTTCTCAATGAGCAGGTCGATCCTCCCGCCTTTGTTCAGGTCTTGTCGGCGACGGCGACGAGAGACTGCGTCGACTGCAATGCCTCCGAGGCGCCGGGTGCGCCGGATGTCGGTGCAGTCGCGGAGACCGAGGAGCTCTCGGCTGCCATGAAGCTTGCGGAACTCGAAAAGGAGATTGCCGCAGCCGACATCACCAAGCACCGTAACCTGGCGCGTCTTGATCGTCGCATCCAGGACTGGGCCCGAGAAAACGGGAAAACCGCCCAGACGCGAGAGCTTCGACTCGCCCTGGTTTCGAAGCTCCAGCTGGGCTCGCCTTTCTCGGTGGACGCCCACTCTTCCGCAATCGAGATCCTCTCGGGCAAGGGTGGACTCGGGCTGAGATCAACCGACCCACAGCTGCTCGAGGCTTATCGCAAGCTCGTTGGGGCTGGGCTTTTCGAGCGGGTTCGCAAAGAAGGCCTAAAAAGCTCGGACGCGACGGTCTTGAGGCAGCGGTGCTCGGACATCATCTCGTTCGACCTTCGCTTTGAGCAGGACTCCAAACTGAAGGTGGCGATTGCATCGCTGCGATCCGCGGCACATATCGACCAGAAGGGGTACAACCGGACGGAAATCGTAGAGTCGGTGGTTGCTGCGCTCCAGAAGGATGCCGCCACCCCGGCCGAACCCGTGAGCGAAGGGCGCGCGCTGCGATAACTTCGCTGCATTTCGACTCGCCCATGTGCATCTTCGAGGCTCGCACTCAAAAAATCAGAGTGCGGGCCTCAATTTTTTTGTTTGACGCCACACTGAGTCGCGGCTAGTCCTGAATGCATGTTGCTAATTCGTCGCATCACCTTCCCGGGGGTGCGGCAGTTTTTTTCTACAGGGGGTATCTGAATGGCAACGGGAATGGAGAAGTGGTTCAACGACAGCAAGGGTTTCGGATTCATTCAGGCAGATGGCCAGGAGCGCGACGTGTTCGTGCACTATTCGGCCATCCAGGGCGACGGTTTCAAGACCCTCGCGGAAGGCCAGCGGGTTGACTTCGAGCTCATCGATGGACCCAAGGGTCCTCAAGCCTCCAACGTGATGCGCGCAAACTAAGGCGCATTACCGGTAGGGCAGACCCAAAAAAGGGTTTTTCTTTACGACAAGAGGCGATCCGGGTTTCCCGGATCGCCTCTTGTGCTTTTCTAGCTCCAGTTGATGCCGGGATAAGCCTTTGCCGCAGCTGCCGGTTCGCGCGGCGTGGAAGCCTCAAGTGAGCTCACGGGTGCCGCACAGTACAGACCGGCGGTGAGCGCCGTTGGAAAATGATTGCCACTCTTCTTGAAGCCGCCAAACGGAAGCTTCGACGAGGCGCCCACCGTTCCCTTGTTCCAGTTCACAAGGCCCACCTCGAGCTCTTCGCGAGCGTGTTCGTAGGTGGCCCGATTGGCCGTAAACACACTCGCGACCAGTCCAAACTGCGTTTCATTGGCCTGGGCGACGGCCTCCTCAAGGTCACGGTAGCCCAACACTGCCACGCAGGGCGCAAAAAGCTCGGACTGCTGGAACACGCTCTTGCGTGTCGCCTCGATCGAGGGCTGCTTGATCCAGGCGATCGAAGGGGCCACGTAGTGCCCGGGGCGAGATGCCTCGATGGCCTTGCCCCTCATCACGAGCTCACACCCCTCGCGGGCGGCGATCCCGAGAAACTTCGTGTAGCGATCCACCGAGGCCGCGTCGATCAGGGGGCCCATGAAGGGCTGCTCGCTCCAGTGCCCGATCGAAAAGGCCTTGGCGCGCTCATGGAAGCGCTCAATGAAGCGCCCGAGAAGGCTCTCGTGCACCAGCACGCGGCTGGTGGCGCTGCAGCGCTGGCCAGCCGTCAGGTAGCCTGACACCAGCGTCTCCTGCACCGCCGCCTCGAAGTCCGAGTCCTCGTGGATGATCGTTGTGTTCTTTCCGCCCATCTCCAGGGCAAGGAGCTTCCAATGCTGCAGGAGAGTGTCCTGCTTGATCCGCGTCCCGACTTCGTAGGACCCCGTGAAGAGCACACCCGTGACGCCGGCATGGACGCAAAGTCTGCGGCCCACTTCCTTCTCGCCCTGGATGAGGTTGAAGACTCCGGCCGGAATACCTGCGGCATCCATGGCCTCGGCCATGATCTGGCCCACGCCGGGGGTCTTCTCCGAGGGCTTGAACACCACCGTATTGCCGGCAAGCATTGCCGGAACAATGTGGCCATTGGGGAGGTGACCTGGAAAATTAAAGGGCCCGATGACCGCCATGACGCCATGGGGGCGGTAGCGGCACGCGCCAGTCACGCCCTCCATCACATTGGGCAGCTCAAAATCTTGAACGAGCCGCAGGCCGTCCTGGATGGAGATATCGACTTTGTTCAGCATGGCTGAAAGTTCGGTCTTCGACTCCCACAAGGGCTTGCCGACCTCGCGTGAAATTTGGCGGACGATGGCGTCCTCACGCAACTTGAGCTGCTCCTGATACCGCTTGAGCGCCGCTGCGCGATCCGAAATGGCAAGTCTGCGCCAGGGCTTGAATGCGCGCCTGGCCGACTCGACCGCCGCGTCGACGGATGCGTAGGAGTAGGCCACCGTGCCGATCTCGTCGTTGAGGTCACCCGGGCTCTTGAGCGCCCACTCCCCACTCTTCTCGCCGCCGGACACGGCGCCGAAGCGCCCGCCAATATAGTTTCCCTGAAACATGAGAAAACCCCTGTCCGCTCAATAAAATGGCATGAAGACCACTCGGTCTCCCGGTCGGATCTTGAGCTGAGATTCGACCATCTTGGCCTCGGGTTCGGTCAGGCACAACGAAAGGCCGGAACCAGACCGCAGCACCGGCAGGCACATGGCCCGAAACTCGCCTTCGGACTGCGACTCGCGGCAGACGAGGCCAAGGTCACCCTGTCCGACTGCAGCGCCCGCGTACACGCGCTTCTCGGTTTTCTGAATGGGCGCCAGCTCATCGGGATTGGCCCAGAGATGGGGGCCTCCATCAAAGGGATCCACCTGG